>JAFGEK010000201.1 GCA_016931625.1 Deltaproteobacteria bacterium
ATTAGCACCAATGAAATTGAAGATGGCGCAGTAACCGCAGCCAAACTTGCAGTTGGCGCGATAACTAGTTCTGCGTTAGGGGCTGGTTCGGTTGGCTATGAAAACATTGCTGACGGTGCAGTTAGTGCTAGCAAAGTGAACTTTAACTATGCTGGTAGTGATTCACCCGGTGGGGTGGCAACTTCGGCGAAAACTGCCAACACTGCCAATTCAGCAAGTACGGCAGGTACGGCAAATGATGTAACCTTTAATTATGCTGGGAGTAACAGCAAAGGCGGGGCAGCTACAAGTGTTGCAGCTAATGCCGTTGGTAGTGATCAAATTGCTGAGGGGGCGGTGACCGGGGCGAAATTGGGGTTAACATTTAGTAATGTGTCTGCAGTAACTGATTCAGGTAATTCAAAGAATGTTCCCATTACTGGAGTAAAAGTTTGTTTCCTAACTCAAGTACATATTAATGGAGTAGGGGAGTGTGTGGTGTATCCAAACAACGATGGAAGTTGGACATTACATGCAGGAAAATTGTCTAACGGTAGTGGGTTTGCATCATGTTCTGCTTGGTGTTTTTAAATTGCTTCTTAATAGTTAATATGTCTTTGTGCGATATATGAGAAAACCAATTATTTGGGTTAATAATTTGCTCGCCTGGGGTTGCTCCAGGCGAGTAAATTTGCAGCGCATCTTTTTTTATGCAATTTTAATTATTGGTGCAGCATACCGTCTTGACCGTATTAACAAACCATTAATAGATCATCATAGTTGGCGTCAGTGTGATACGGCAGCAATCGCTGCGAATTTTTTAGAAGAAGACGCCAATATTATGCATCCTCGCATTGATTGGCGAGGCACTACTAACGGTGAAGTTGAATGGAATTTCCCATTATTTCCTTATTTAGTTTCATTAGCATATCGCGTTTTTGGACGTCATGATTTTTTAGGGCGCTTATTATCAGTATTTTTTTCTCTTGGGGCTTTGAGTTTGCTTTACCTTTTTGCCCGACGCATTATAGGTACAAGTGCAGCGTTAGTGTCAGCATTTTTCTTTGCGGTTAATCCACTAGCAATTTATTTTGGCAGAACATTCATGCCTGAGGCGCTTTTAGTCTTTTGTGCTATTGGTTTCTTATTAGCAATAGACCAATGGGCAGAGCATCAACGACGCAAAGATTTGTTATTAGCTATAGTCGCAATGACTTGCGCTGGCTTAGTTAAAATAACATTCGGTATTTTAATTTTACCCGCAATATTTTTAGTAACACGAAGGCGAGGTTTAAAAGGCTTACTAGATTATCGTCTTTGGATTGGTAGTAGTATTATCCTTGGTGCAGTAGTTGCATGGTATTGGTATGCACATCAACTTGGCGCTGCAACTGGACTTACCTTTGCTCCAATATGGAATTTTGGTACTGATAAATGGGGTAACTTTGCAATACTTACAAATGTTGCCTTTTGGCGAACTATCTATGAGCGATTTTATGACTTTGTTACACCATCTGGTTTTTTATTTATTGCTGGTGCCGGGCTTATTTTAACAGTAAAAAATACGAATTATCGTTGGCTATCAGCTTTTATCATTGGTGGGGTAATACATCTTCTATTGATTGCTGCTGGTCATCAAGCACATACATATTATCAAATTGTATTTATTCCGATGGTTGCTTTGCTCATTGGCCTTTTCGTTCAGATTTATGTTAATCATTTTTATCAATTACCAAATAATTTAAGAGTAGCTGGAGTTTTTATACTCGTAGTGCTTTCTACCTGGGGACTTTATACAGGGCAGAAATCATTAAGGCGTATGCATGCCAATCGAGGCGATTATGTGGCAGCAGGTCAAAATATAGCTGCGATTACTTCACCACAAGAAAGAATCATTTCGGTGAGTTCATGCTGTATGCCTGAGGCACTATATTACTCACGACGAAAAGGGTGGCATGCAAATGTAGTTGCAGATCCAAAAGAATGGGTGATCGCAAGACGTAATGAGCAAGCACGCGCCGCAGTATTATTAACTTCTTATAGCACATCAGTGGATGAGTTTATCTGTTCAAATAATTTGGCCAAATATTTAACCGAAAACTTCCCCAACACTTCGAGAGGCAAAAATTATTTGGTTTTAGATTTGCATCCAGAACCACAACAATCTAAGACAAATAAAGTTAGTTGCCTACCGCAATAATTAAGACCCCATATCTAAAGTGTCCATATCTAAAGTGTCAAACGTTAAAAAAAGTGTCGCAAAATGCGACACTCATCATTTTTCAATCAACGAAAGAAGAAATATAGCTTGATTTTACTTAATTTTTTCGGTCAGTGAGCTTGGCATCATATTTGCTTTATATAATTGTCAATGGCTATCAATGCAGCCAAATGTAACCAAAACTTATTGGGGAGTTATGCTATGGGTAGGCCACTAAGATTTTATAAAACTGATGCCATCTACTTTATAACCGGACGTTGTTTGCAAGCACGTCTGCTTCTACGTCCTTCGAAACACACCAATAATATTATTGCCGGTGTATTAGCTAAGGCACTTGATCGTTTTGCTGATATCGAACTTTACGCTTTTGTTTTTGTAAGCAATCACTTTCATATGTTGCTTAGCAGTCAAAAGGGACACATCGCTAAATTCATGCAA
>JAFGEK010000202.1 GCA_016931625.1 Deltaproteobacteria bacterium
CCAGTTAACGACATAACCTGACTGTAGTCAAAACTTGCAAAGGTTAATTAAATCGCCATGGTAGCGGGTATGAGAAAAATGATCGTGTAAATCTCCGATCGGTAATAGGTAATAAACAAATTGCCGCAACTAATACCTAAAAAAAGAGATAATCATAATGCCACTGAGTGACTTTAAGAGAATCAGCGAAATATGAACGATGTAAAATTAAAAAGCCCCGACTTAACCGGCGCCAAAATAGCAACTGAATCAGAAAATACGTGGGATATTTGGACTCCTTCATGGAAACGTTCTGATCCTTTGGCAACTGAAACTGCAGACGACCCAACACCGCAAACGAAAAATGAATTCTCTGATATACCTGATTATTCGATTAACCCTAAAATACTTAATTTTTTTAAAAAGAAAAAGCTATTTTGTAGTTTACCCAACGACAAATTGCAATTTTGCAAGCAACCCGTAGAAGAGGCGTTGGCCAGAGTGCCGGTGCTTAAGTGTGCCAAAGACGACTTATCAGCGGTACCGATTATAATTGGCAAAAAATGTAAAAACAAAGATGCCGTTATCACCAAAAACGCCAATACACTTAAAGTGCTTGAACCTGCACCACTGCCAATTATTGCTCCCCAAGATGACATCGCACAAAAAGTCTTTGACCAAATGGTTGAGCGGCATAAGCAAGACAGTGAATTATATACAAAAACCATTAATGCCTATAAAGGACAGCTAACTAGCGCTATTGAATGTATTGAGGGGATCAATACTTATAAATATCCCAATATTGCAAAACTTTTTGACGAGCAAAAAAAGAAAAACAGCGCCATAAGTTTGGTGGTATTTTCACCACCAATTAGTGAATTATCACTTGTTTTACGTGTGATTAACAGCCAGGGTCACACCACCTATTATAACATCGGCACCGCAACTACGATTGGTGTTCCGTATGATCCCGCAGAAATTGCTGATCACACGAGCTTCTCACTTACCATGAAGAAACAAGGTCGTTGGTATTTAGATGCACCTTCAGGTGTGCCTGGCGTAAAATCACAAGTGGTAAAAGATTTATCTTTAGGTAAAATGAGCCTGGCTAACTTTGCTGCAATTGCGAGCGGCCAATTAAATCCAATAATCGAAGATCAAGAACAATGGCGTGGTTTATCGCTGTATCAAGTATTTAAAACAGATTGCGGCCCAATATATGAAATGCGCCAAAATGTACGCGAGCAATATAAAAAATTAATTGATAAAAATATAAAATCGCCTGATATCGTTGAATTACTTAAAGAATCACAAGAAACCCATGAAAAGCAGTTTGAACAATTTGATGCTGCGGTTAACAAAAATATAGTTAAAGCTAAAGAGACCATAAAAAAAGATTTTGGTGAGCAAGCCGTTCACAATTTTGAAGGGCATAGTCAACTTAAACCATTTATTTTTATTGATAAAGAATCAGGTATTCCCCAAGTACATTATATTTTTGAAATGCGTTTTAACGATGGACGAGGGGCACTGTTCGACCCGATTAACTCTGGCCTCTATATCGGTAAATGTGAAGTTTCATGGTCGCAGCAAATAACTGAGTTTGGTTTATTGATCACTGGCCAAACCTTAAATTCTCTGCAAATATTATCTCCCGGCCAATATTCGCTATTATCATCATTGGCTAATCAAGAATCGAGCAGCCATGAAAACGATAGTCATTATAAAGTGTTAGAGCAAAAAAATAAATTTGGCCGCGGGTTTATTATTTCCAAATCTAGCCCTGATTATCCAGCAACTATTGTCGATGCTACTGATTGGGTTGATGACGCCAAAATCGTAATTGGCGCTACGGGATCTACAATAAGCGGTAGCGGTGGTTTCATCACCCTTACTGATCCAGCCATAGGCATTCCCACTGTGGCCGTCGGTGCTAGCATAAGCTCGATAGCCTTTGGCATGGATTATTTTGAAGATAAGCAAGTGACCCGCAATCGTGATAATTTCGGCGATGCCATAATGGTAATATCACTTCTTAGCACCGCGGCATTTGCTTTCTGCCATCTACCTGGAATAAAAAGCACCAATTTTGCTGCGGGTGTTAAGGTGGCTACCGCTGTACCAATGTTAGCAATGCTCCCCACCGGCATTGTCTATGGTAGTATAAATCTCGACAAACAAATTAATTCAATAAATAACGCTGATTTACCTTCAGATATTAAACAACAATATATCCATAAGGCTGTATGGGATTTTGCTATAAATGAAGTTCTATTTAGTATAGGTCCGACTGCTCTAGGTATTCATCAAGCAATAAAAACCAAAGTTGCTAGTATGCCTAAAAAAGTTATAAACACTAGTGATGCTGATGTTCCGCCATTAGAAGCACCAACAATTAGGAAAAGAGATAAAGGCTACGTAGAGGCTATAGTATTCAGTGATGACGATGGCGTAGGTGCAACAGGCACGATAGGGCAAAGAAGAATTAATTATATGCAAGCCCGCGCCAGCTCATTATTAGGTAGAGCTAAAAGTCTATATATTGATATTGTGCTACTTATTAAAGAAGCTAGTAGCCTGCAAAAAGATGGTAACTCAAATTGGCAAAATCGCGTGAGAGCAGCTCAACCCTTAATAGCAGAAATGAATGACTTATTAATTACATACAATAGATATAGCAAAAGAAAAATAGATACTGATTTTCATCAATATGTTATTAATGTGGTAACACATTTTTCTAAATTAGCTGAAAAACTACCTGAGCATTGGCTAAATCAAAAACGTGTACCTTATATTGACGCCATAATCATAAGTAGAGAGGCACTTGCGCAAGATGCTTTTAGTTTTCATCTGCAAAATACGAAAAACAAAATTGCTTCTATGAGCGAAAGTGGGGCAAGACAAACAGTTATTGACGAGCTGACTAATGCATTTGCACAGCTGGATAATATGCAAATACAAGATATTCCTTTTCACGAATTGGCTGCCTTAAAAAACCAATTTAAAATTGAATTGTCTAGCCTTTATAAGTCAGCTCAACCAAATAAGGCTATTCAATATTTGCTAACTTGTTGTGATGGCGATGCTCATTTTAACATTGATTATATTGCAAATTTAAAAAATCCAAATGATTTTATTGCCGCCTTTAAATATTATTGCATCGACAATCTGAGAAGTGCTGATGATAGTAGCTATCAAATGATAATAGATAATATTATAGCTTTTGCAAACAGGCGTACTGAACTTGACGTTATTGTCTTGTTAGAGCATGTATTTTCTGACGGTTTTTTTGATACCGCTAAGATAAACGGTCGTATATATACTGCATTGTCTAATTATGTGATGCTTTTAAAAGGCGATACCGACTATTTATTGTATCGTTTATCTATGCTTAAACAAGGCCAAGGCAATTAAGCTAATATTAGCCCCCACCTGCCAGCTTTTTCGTTTTATTATAATTAAATATTAAAGATTAAAATAACCGCCGATTACTGTTTGCAACCCAATAGTAACACTATGATCAGCGCCATCTGGTACGATTAAGTCAAATGCTAACTGTGGCCCAGCACCAATAAAAAAATGTTGAGCAATATGCAGCAACAATGGTGCAAATATGTCTAATTGCACAAGCGTATATGAAAAATCACCAAACTGATGAATTATCGGTAACGAACCTTGCGCTAATAAAGAAATTTGTGGATTAAGCGCTAAATGATACGCTGCCATCGGTGCAAAACCAAGCTGAGTAGTACTGCTGCTTTCGCTGCCATTCATAGTTGCTACTTGCTCACTGTGGCGCTGCAATTTAAAACTACCACCGACAGCTAAATTATCCATGATAAAATATAATAATCCAGGATTGATACCTATTTCACTGGTACCATCACCAGCAGTATTGTACTTCATTGAAATAGAGCCAAAGGGAACAACTTGACCAGGATGACCAAAAGCTGCGCTACCACCACTCTGTGCTAAAGCAATAGTTGGTAATGCTAACATTGCAACAAATACAAAACTGATAAACCATTTACCCTGTTTCATTGAACCCCCTCTTATCAAAGTAACTTAAGAGTTTAGTACTTATGTTTGTAACTGTGATTAAAGTGAAGCTACTTAGTGGTAAGTACTGCACCTGTTGACGTTTAATTGGTTAAAAAAAATCTATTAATCAATCACATTATGTTTCAAAATCATAAAAAAAATAAATAACACCTATAATCGCGGTGATTTTAATCACACGCTTTTTTAAGTTTGCTACTGTTTAAATCACATTACTCTTGCATTGGTCTAGCTATTTTTGCGGTATTTTCAAGCATGTGCTGTAATATTTTAGTGAGTTCTTGTACTGAAAAAGGTTTCTCAACAATATCAACAGCGCCTCTACCTGTTGCTTGCAGTGGGCGAGCGCGTTCAGCAAAAGCCGTAACAAATAAAACTGGAATTTGTTCATATTCACTAGTGCCACGCATCCGCATAACTAAATCAATGCCTGTTTCGTTAGGCAAATCGATATCTAAAATCATTAAGTTGGGCTTTTTTGCCAATAAATCCCAGGCAGCAGGAACATTATCAGCGATAAAAACTTGGTGGCCTTGTGATTCAACAATTGTGGCAATCATTTTTGCGATGACATTATCATCATCCATTACTACCACAGTCGCCATTTTGATCTCCCTATCGTACTCTCCCACCCCATTATAAATAAAACGACCATCTCCATTATTTTGTTCAGATGAATCACTCAAACATGTGTTGAATAAAATTTAAATTTTCCCCTACCTCATTACAGCACAATACATTAAGAAAGCATATACTCAAATTTAAGGATTCTTACGCTATTTAAGGGGGTATCCCTAAATGTTATTGGAGATAAAAAATGATTAAACCTCATGGTTCATCGACTTTAAATGCTTTATATATTAACGATGCATATAAACGCCAACATCTTGAAAATGAAGCAAAAAATCTACCCAGCATTATAATCAATTCGGCCGCCGCCGCTAATGCAGTTATGCTTGGTGCTGGCTATTTTAACCCTTTAACAGGTTATATGGGACTTAGCGATGCTATATCAATCGCTGATAATATGCATACCAACGACGGACTTTTTTGGCCAATCCCCATAATAAATATGATTGAAGATGCAAGCGCTATAAAAAATGCCAAGCGACTTGCACTACGTGACCCTAATGTTGAAAGCAACCCGGTAATTGCAGTTATGGATATTGCCGCTATTGAAACAATATCCGAAGCGCAAATGCAGCATATGACCCAAAAAATATTCGGTACTTATGATGCAAATCATCCCGGCGTTAAAGCATTTACTAGCAGTGGTCGTACTTTGTTGTCAGGACCTATTCAGGTACTTAATTTTTCTTATTTTTCAAAAGAATTTCCTGAAACTTTTCGTACTGCAAAACAATTACGTGAAGAGATTGCCAAGCGAGGTTGGCAAAAAACCGTTGCCTTTCAAACACGCAACCCTATGCATCGAGCCCATGAAGAACTTTGTCGTATGGCTCTAACTGAGCTAAAAGCCGACGGTATTTTGATTCATATGCTTCTAGGGCATTTAAAAGCCGGTGATATTCCAGCAACCGTACGCGATGCCTCAATTCGCAAAATGGTTGAACTATATTTTCCTAAAGATACTGTGCTTATTGCAGGATATGGCTTTGATATGATGTATGCAGGCCCACGCGAAGCGGTTTTGCATGCGGTTTTTCGTCAAAATGCTGGTTGTACTCATTTAATTGTTGGGCGTGATCATGCAGGTGTTGGTTCATTTTATGGCCCCTTTGATGCACAAACTATATTTGATCATGAAGTGCCAGAGGGTGCATTAGAAATAAAAATATTCAAAGCTGACCATACCGCTTGGAGTAAAAAACTTGGGCGTGTAGTTATGTTGCGTGATGCCAGTGATCATAAACCCGAAGATTTCATTATGCTCTCAGGTACGAAAGTACGCGAGTTATTATCGCAAGGACAAGCACTACCACCCGAATTTAGTCGACCTGAAGTTGCGGCTATTTTGAGAGATTACTATCAAGCGACTTAAAAATTAATGGCACGAACTACACGAACCGCCAGAACAACTACCGCAACTACCTCCACTCTTGCTTGAGACAAAGCCGCTACTGGTTTTTATTGCTGTTACTGATAGTAATCGATGCACCTTATCACTTTGGCATTTAGGACATTGCACTTCTTTAGTGCTACTAAAAACCAATTCTTCAAACTCATTTTCACACTGCTCACATTTATATTCATAAATAGGCATCTTTTTTAAACTCCTTAAGATGATTTTTTTAATTTAAGATTAAATACATGCCGCAATATATAGTCACGTATGACACCTGGTATCAAACGTCGTAATAATGGCAAAACTTTAGCACCACGGCCTACACGTACCACTCGCGGTGGTCGTGGTTTTAAAATATAAGTTGCTACTTTATCAGCAAACTCACTAGTCGACATTGGTGATTCTTGTGACATATTTACCCGTCGACGAATACTTTCTAAAAAAGGCTTATATAAAGAATTATCGTTTTCATAACGACTTAAATCAACTTTAGCATTATCAGCAATTTTTGATTGCACCCGGCCTGGTTCTACCGAAATTACATCAACACCAAATGGTTTTAATTCAAGTCGTAAAACTTCACTAAGCATATGTACAGATGCTTTACTCATGCAATAAGCGCCAGCAAATGGCGTACCCAATATACCAACAATACTCCCAATATTAACTATGCGTCCACTGCGCTCCTGTATCATATGGGGGGCAACAGCCTGAATCATAGCGAGTGTACCAATTACATTAGTATCATAAATATTACTGACATCGTTAATAGATAACTCAGCTAAGGGACCAACGACACTAAAGCCTGCATTATTTATCAGCATATCTATGTGACCAAATTTATCAATCACTTCGTCGATTGCTTTATCGATACTTTGTTTATCAGTAACATCAAGAGGCAAAGTAATAACATCAGGATGCTTTGCCATTTCGGCTAAGTTATCAAGACAACGAGCAGTTGCCACAACTAATTGTCGACGACTAGCTAATTCGCTGGCTAATGCGAAACCTATACCTGATGAGCAACCAGTGATCAAAATTACTTGAGGTACCGATGCATTCATAAAATGGATCCTTGTAGATTAGTTTCAATAGCGGTTGCTAATTCTAACTGCTCATCAAGAACCGCACGCAAATGCTCGTCGCTGGTTAATGGATTTGCTAAAACTGCGCGCAAAGCCATTATAGGAACTTTACTACCGTAGTGAGTATGGGTTAGCAAGGTACGAGAGACAAAACCAGTGCCAAAGGTAAATTGTTGTTCTTGTATCTGTTTATTTACTTCATTAATATATTTGTTATTCGGCCCCTCAACGCCTGCATGGCCAATTCGCTGGCGTTGACTAATTGGAATATAGCGATATACCATAATATTTAGTTCTGGTTCTGCAAGTAATTCAAATTCAGGTCGCGCAATTATTTGTGCACGCATGGCTTTAGTCTTAGCCATACCCTGATCGATAAGCCAAGCAAGACCTCTACGCCCTAATGTCGCCAAGGCTGCATGTACATATAAAGATAAAGCAGGACGTGAACCTTCTAAGGTACGTTTACCAAGGTCTAGTGAAGCTTCTCGGGCAATATAGTTTGCTACTTTTTCAATACCAGTGGCGAGTTTAGGATTACGTAATAGTACAGTACCAAGACCAATTGGGGTGTATAGTTGTTTATGTCCATCAATAGTTACAGAGTCAGCGCGTTCAATTCCACTTAATAGATGTCGATATTGTTCAGAAAACAATACTGGTCCACCCCAAGCGGCATCGACATGCAAATGTATTTTATGTTCTTGTGCAATATCTGCAAGTTCATCTAACGGATCAACACTACCAACTTCTGTAGAACCAGCAAGACCGATTAGTGCAATTATGCATTCATTACGTTCATGGCATTGCGCAATTGTACAACGTAATTGCTTAGTATCAATTTTGCCGGCACTATTTACCGGTACACGAATTATTGCGTTCGCTCCCATACCCATGATATCGGCGGCTTTTTCAGCAGAAAAATGCATTAAAGTCGAACCGATAATAACCGCACGAGAAAACTTGTGTGTCTGCAATACAGAAGCAAAACCGGTATTATCAATTCCCTGATGATTTTTATTGGGTCCAAGTGCAGCATTGCGGGCGCACCATAAAGCCGCGATATTAGCTAGCGTGCCTCCGGTAACCATCATTCCTAAGGTACTTTGACTCGCTTGAGTATGTTCTTGATAAAAAGCTTCGTCTTGATTAAAAACAAGACGGTGCAACATTGCAATGGCTTGACGTTCATATAACGTTAACACACCTGAAGTCTCAACCTTAACAATATTTTGGTTAAGTACCGCTAATAACTGACTCATAACAAATACATAGCCAGGTAGTGCTGAAGTCATATGACCGATGAATTGTGGCGAGCTGGTTTTAACAGCTCGTGGAATAATTTCACGTAAAAGATGAGTAAAAAAACCCTGCGGTGGTATGGGGCTATTAGGAATCTGAGTATCATTAAAATCAGCAAAAACTTCAGATAAAGGAGGAGAACCTAGTTTACCTGGCTCGTGAAGAAATCGTGAAAGTTCTGACACTATTTGTGTAGCAGTGCCTTGGTTTGGTGAAAGCCAATTTTCAGCGCTAGCAAAAAGGTCGTAAATATATGTATCAACTTCATCTGACATACGACTAAACGACGCCTCCGATTTTCTATTTATTTTGGTTAGTTTTTATGTCGCAAAATGCGCGTTATAATAATCTATACCGCACACAAAAAGCTCTGCAATACTATCAAGAATTTGCTGCCAGTCACTACGTCGTCGTCTTAAAGTTGGTAACATAATTGCATCAGGCGTTAATAGTGGCCGCGCCATGCCTAATAAAACTGGATTTGGACCAAGTTCAACAAATATTCGACATCCTTGTTTATAAGCCGTACGAATACCTTGGGCAAAACGTACAGCTTGGCGAACATGACAACGCCAATAATGTGCGGTGCAAACATCAGAACTTGCTAATTCACCAGTCACATTAGAAACTAACTCAATGGTTGGCGTTGCATAAGTTATACTAGCAGCTACTGCTTCAAATTCATCAAGTATTGGTTCAACCAACGGTGAATGAAAAGCATGTGAGACTGTTAGCATAATTACTTTTGCACCATTTTGTTTCATATGTTCAGCTACAGCACTGACCCGTTCACCACCACCTGAAATAACTATAGCTTCATCACCATTAATTGCCGCTAGTGATATTTCATGACGATAAGGTTCAAGCTTATCAACAATTTTATCGGCACTTACCGCAATTGCCGCCATTTTGCCGTAAGGAGGCAAACTTTGCATAAGACGCGCGCGTGCGGCGATGAGTTTGATACCATCTGCAAAACTAAAAACACCTGCACGAGCTGCGGCGACGTATTCACCAATACTATGGCCTAAAACAAGATCAGGATTAATTCCCCATGCAGCAAAAACTTCTGCTAAAGCGTACTCGATGGCAAACAAAGCTGGCTGGGTGTAAAGGGTTTGATCGATTAAACTAGTATCTTCATTTTTACCCAAGATCACATCAATGAGAGGTACCTGCATTACACCAGCAAGAGCATCACTACAGACGTGCAGTGTCTCGCGAAATAACGGTTGCGTATTGTATAGCTCTTGCCCCATGCCAACGTACTGTGAACCCTGGCCGGTAAAAATAAAGGCCACTTTTGGCAATGGTTTATTAGCGACACCTTGATGAATAGTAGAATCATTTTGACCATTAAGATACGCTTGTAGTTTTGGTGCAGCTTCTGCAAAAGAAGATGCTGTAAAAGCTAAACGATGATTCTCTGTTGGTGTAGGGGCTTTAGCTTTTAAACAAGCATTAATAAAACTGGCATCATCTTTAATAACTTTCTGCAAATTTTCTACTTTAGTACGCAGATCATCATTATTTAACGCAGATATTGTCAATAAATGACGAGGTTGTTTTTCGATAGGATTCTGCCTTTCCACCAAGACTAGCCTCCATAAAGCAAAATGTGAATACCATGTATGCCATGTAACAACACTGGCCGTTTTACTCAAGCTTGAGCTAATAGCAGTTGCGGAAACTGCTATTAGCATAACGGAAATATGGAGTTAAGCGAAAGAAATCATTCGAAAAATAACGACGTTCCAAAATTAATGATGGTTTATATCAAGCCTTACCAAAAAAGCCTTGCAACTTCGTTACCTTGTTGATGCTATATGCGTGTAATTAAGGAGTGTCCCTGGAGACTGGTTTTTTACAATGTCCCTTAAAATTCTTACTCTTATCCCAGCACGCAGTGGCTCTAAAGGCTTACGGCATAAAAATGTGCAACAGGTTGGTGGTTTAACATTACTAGAGCGCACTATTAAATTAGCACAGGAAAGCATTCGCCACCGTGAACAATGGTCGATAGTTGTGAGTACTGATTCACCTGGTTATGCCAAAATTGCGTGCCTTGCAGGTGCCGAAGTTCCTTTTTTACGACCGCCATTTTTAGCAAACGACACTGCAAGATTAACAAAAGTAATTGCGCATGCTCTCATGTATATGCAAAACCAAAAACGTCCTTTTGATATGGTGATTATGCTGTCTCCAACAACACCTTTAACTTTACCTAAAGACGTACGAGCTGCGATTAATCTATATAAAAAACACCAAAGTGCTGTTATTTCAGTAACTACTGATCGTACTGCTCCTTCGTGGCGCTTTACAATTAATAATGGGCAACTACTTGCTCCAGCGAGACGCCGTATTGTGCATCGACAAGAAGAACCAAAAAGTTATGTATTAAATGGAGCTATATATATTGCAAGCCCACAGTGGCTAAAGCGCCATAAACAATTTTACGCTACAAGCGCGCGAGCTTTAATTATGCCACCAGAGCGGTCATTAGATATTGAAAATAAACATGATCTCAATATTGCACAGTTATTAATAGAGCAATCGAAAAAATCTGGCAGAATAAAAAAGAGTTGATATAACTAAATATGCAAATAAAAAATATCGTGCAGCAAATTGCATTGATTGGACTTATTGGTATTTTTTTATTCATTTATAGACTCAACTGTGGTTTTAGGTAGTTGTGGTTTTGTGGGCATTACCCCTTGGATTAAACGTAGTTTTGTAAGCCTGCCTTGTTTATCGGTCCCTTGAATAATAATCTTGGCTTTTGGTAGAAATTTTTCCAATACTTCGATTAGAGTGCGGTCTTTCATAATCTTAGGAGAACGAATATATTCATCATATACTTTCAGAAAACGTTCTGACTCGCCTTGAGCGCCAGTAGTGCGTCGATATTTATACGATTTTGCTTGTTCAATAAGATTTAGAGCTTTTGTATTAGCTTCTGGGATTACAGTATTACGATGTGCTTCAGCCATATGGTTAGAAGTTTTCATTTCTTCACGAGCATTAGCTACATCTTCAAACGCCTGCCTTGTTGTAATAGGTGGTACAGCCATGCTTGTTGAAACGCTAGCAATTGAAAAACCAAGCGAGGCTTTATTTATTGCATCGGTAAGATTTTTATGAATTTCATGTTCAGTATCAATCTTTCCAGTAGTTAAAAGTGTATCTACTTTACGGTTTGCTACTATTTTAAGAATTACGCTGCGGGAAATTTGTTCTAATATCTTTTCAGGTTTTTCACAGCTAAATAGATATTTTTGTGGTTCGGAAATACGGTATTGGATGATATAACGATTGTGAATGATATTTTTATCGCCGGTTATCGCGTAAATTGGTAAGTCAGTAGCGTTAGAGAGATTTGTTGACCAAAAACCAACTTCTATGCTTTTTATTTCTTTAATTTTAATTTTATCAACAGTATCTATTGGCCACGGTAATGCATAATATATTCCTGGATTAACAAGCTCATAAAATTTTCCAAACCGACGAATTACTGCTTGCTCATTAGTTTCGATTTGGCAAACACCTGAGGCAATATAGAATACTATTAATATAGCTAGAGCGATATAAATAATACGATGTATATTTTGTAACACCGTATGCTTTTCATCTTTTAATATATTTAGTAGTGTCATTGGCGTAAATATTTAAATAGTTCAGAATCTTCGGTTAGCACTAATGTCGATTTTTCATCGAGAATTTTATGATAACTTTCTAGTGTTCGCCAAAACTGATAAAAATCGGGATCTTTCGAAAATGCTTGTGAGTATATTTTAGCCGCCTCTGCATCACCCTCACCACGAATGATCTGCGCGTTTTGATAAGCTTCGGAAATAATATCGCTTTTCTCACGATCAGCAGCGGCGATTATCGCTGCAGCTTTTTCTTGGCCTTCAGCACGATATTTATTTGCTATTGCTTTTCTTTCTGCACGCATTCTTTCATATACAGCAAAAGCATTGTCATTTGGCAGTGCTAAACGACTAACACCGAAGTCAATAATTTTAACACCAAAGTATTTTGAAGCTGCTTGTGCAATTTGCTTTTGTATGCGTGATTCCATATTGTGAATCATTATTTCTTTGGTAGTCGAAAAAAGCATATCAAATTCAAAGTCACCAACTGCAGCACCACCCTTTGCGGTTAAGATGTCATCGAGTTTTTCTTCCCAAACGGTGTTTGTTTCAACTGATGAAAAGAAAACCAATGGGTCTTCGACTTGCCAAGTAACATAACATTGGACAACAATATTCTTTTTATCTTTGGTTAATAACTCAATTAAACGCCCCTCATAAATTTTAATACGATTGTCAATGCGATGAACTTTATCAACTAAAGGCATTTTAAAATGCAAACCAGGTTGTGGATTATAAGAAAGCGCTTTACCGAAACGAGTTAATACAATATGTTCTGTCTGGTTAACAAAATAGGTAATTGAAAATGCAAATAATATTAAGACTAGCAGAGATAAAGATATCCACATCCATCGTTTCATGGTTCAACCTCTTCCGCTCCAAAAAGAGACATAGCTTCGGCTGGATTTTGCTGAGGCATTGTCATCGAGTTGTTACCGTTAGAAATCAGAAAAAGTTCAAGTGCCTCTTTTGTCGTTTCTTTTGGTACAATATATTTTTCACGGCCAACTAATACTTTTTCAATAGTTTCAAGATATAATCTTCGGTGAGTTATTTTTGGAGAGGCATGATATTCTTTAAGTAATTTTAAGAAACGTTGACTTTCACCTTTGCTCGCTAATATTTTTTTATTGCTTTGTGCGTGGGTAATTAATTCTGTAGTTTTTGCTTTACCACGTTCACGAGGGATAAGATCATTTCGATAACCCTGCGCATCATTTATATAAGTTTCATACTCAACAGTTGCACTAACCACTGCTTCAAATTCTTCTGCAACATTAGTTGGTGGATGCATATCACGCAGATTTAGCATTTGTAAATCTATACCAAGTGAGCCTGGATAGCTTTGCAGCATATCTTTCATCTCACTCAATAATTCATTCTCGAGCTTACCGCGCTCGATCGTGATAGAAGGAAAAAATTGTTGATGAGCAAAGTGATTAAGTAAAACAGTATAGCCTATCTTACGCAGAATTATTTCAGGTTGATCGGCAGCATATAAAAATACTAAAGGATCGATAATGCGATAATGTAACGTCATGCCAACATCGACAAAAATAGTTTCACCAGTAAGAATATTATGTTCTCTAACATAATGAACATTTGTCCATAGTAGCGTACGACTTGAAGGGTTTATTTCAGAACCAATTACTAGACTACGTACACGCTGTGTATCAAGTTTTTGCACTTTACCTATTGGCCACGGCCAGCAATAATGCAGGCCCGGTTTAAAAATAATGATTTTATTATCTTTAGAAATAGGTTTACCAAAACGTTCAATAATAGCTTGTTGATAGCTTTCAACAGTAAAGAATCCAGAAATAAAATATACAAATAAAACAGCGATGATACAGAGAGTCGAAAGAAATATACCAACTTTTTTTTCTCGTTTTAAATCTGCTTCGGATATTTGTAATATGTTAGAAATGAACGAGACAATATGCTTCCATAGAAAAGTTAAAAGTCGTCGCCAAAGATTTATACTCCAAGTTGAATAAACTAACACTAAAGAATCTTCTTTACTGACTATGTCGCGATAAACCGCAATAAAAACTTTTATAGCTTCTACCAGAATAAATATTACAAGCAGTCCTGATACAAAACGATCAATAGGCAAGGAAAGGCTTTCACTAAACAATGCAACCGCAACGATTAGGCTGCAATACGCATCGACGCGTGCATGACGACCATCGGCAATAAGCGCTGAAGCCTGTTCTTTATTACCAACAGAAAGCTCCAAACGTGATAATAAAAGTGAAACAAGTGCTAAAAAGAGCATTACTAGACCGGCAAGTGCAGGATTTTTTACAATCACTTGCTTATAGGTAAAAACTTCGGTGCTAATGCCTATTCCTACTGAAAAAAGAAAAATTCCGATAATGATAGCTACTTTGCGTTGAAGATGTTTAGTAAAAAATAAGATAATTTTAGAATTAGATTTGGGTGTGGATTTATATTTATTATCAATTCTTACTGCTAAATAAACGGCAATAGAAGAACCAATATCAGAAAATGAATGAAAGGCTTCGGCAAGTAAAGCTAGACTTCCGCTAAATATTGCAAGCAAAAATTTAATCAATGTTAATGAAAAATTGATACTAATGGCTATCAAGCCGACTGTTTGAGCTTTACCTCGATCAATATGCATAGTTTGCTCAATATAATTTGTTGTTTTAGCGGACATTATTCCTTTGGGTTAGCAAAAGTAAAGGTTAATCCCGCCAAATGATGCTGCATTGATATTCTCAAGTACACGACAGTTGCCCATTCTTCTTCCTGTCATTGGACCGTATCCCATAGGTCCCATAGCGTTTCTGTTTGGCATTTGAAATATCCTTTCTTCGTTTTTGTTAAATTTTTATAGCTTTATTTAATATTAAAACGTCCATCTTTTAATGGAAGCTCAATTCCTAGTTGCTTTATTTTTCTATAGAGGGTGCTTTTATGCATACCCAGTTCGCGAGCTACTTTTCGTCGATTGCCATTATTGCGGTTGATGGCATCACGTATTGTTTGAGCTTCAACAACAGTTACAACATCATGCATTTTACGTTTGTATTCACTATGAAACGAAATGGGCATCATTTCTTTTGGTAAATGGTCCAGTTCTATTTGCCCATCATGGCAAAGCATAAAACCATGTTCGATAATATTTGATAGTTCACGGACATTACCTGGAAAATTATGCGCCATAAGTACAGCCATAACATCAGGGCTTGCACCGGTTATATTTTTATTTTGAATAGCATTGAATACGGTAATGAAATGCGAAACGAGTAATGGTATATCTTCACGACGTTTGCACAGTGGTGGCAATTCTAGTTTCATAACTTTTATGCGATAATATAAATCTTGGCGAAATTCTCCATGTCCTACAAGTTTAGCCAAATCGCGGTTAGTAGCTGTAATGAGGCGAACGTTTGTTGTTTCAGATTTAGTAGCACCAAGAGGTTCATACTGCTTTTCTTGTAATACTCTTAGAAGCTTAACTTGCAAAGCGGGGCTGACTTCACCGATTTCATCTAAAAATAAGGTGCCACGGTTTGCCAGGGCAAAACGTCCAGGTTTATCTTTATTTGCTCCAGTAAAAGCCCCGCTTTTATAACCAAATAACTCAGACTCTAGTAGTGTATCAGGAAGGGCTCCGCAGTTTACGGCAATAAATGGGCCGTTACGGCGGTTACTCAGTCCGTGAATAGCGCGAGCAATAAGTTCTTTGCCTGTACCTGTTTCACCTTGTATTAATATAGTACTTTCGCTTTCTGCTATACGAGGCAGAACTTCAAGTATACGACGCATTGAATTGCTGCGACTGAAAATATCGCCTACTTGAAAGCGGCCTTTAATTTCTTTGCGTAATTCTTCAATCAAACTCAAATCGCGAAAAGTTTCAGCACCGCCACATACTTTACCATTGGTGTCACGAAGCAGGGCGGTAGATACGCTAATAGGAATACGTTTACCTTGGGCGTTGACAATAAACGCTGTTTTATTAACTACCGGAATTTTAGTTTTTAAGGTATGACGCAAAGCACATTCTGTTTCACACATACTTGCACGAAATACATCAGAGCACCGACGTCCGAGAGCATCGGTACGTGAGACACCAGTTATTTGCTCGGCCGCTCGATTAAATGACGTTATACGCCACGAATCATCAACGGTGAAAACACCATCTGAAATACTTTCAAGAATAGATTCAGTGGAAACCGCTGAAATTTTAGCCAAGGTTGATACCGAAGTTTTACTAAGCTTGCTCATGCCCACCTTTGTTGTTTTCGCATTTTACTAATTCGATACCAAGTTTTTCTGCATTTGTAAAAATATGTTCATCGCGATATAACTCATCAAATAATATGCGATTAATACCTGCATTGGCAATGATTTTGCAGCAAAAGGCTGCAGCAAATGGCAGCAAATGTGTCAAACGATATAAATTACATAAATTAAATACAACTAGATATAAAAGTTGTCTTCTA
>JAFGEK010000203.1 GCA_016931625.1 Deltaproteobacteria bacterium
AACTCTCTACGTCATGCCCTCGAAAGAGGGCATCCAGTAAAGCCTAATAAAATCGATCAATTACAGAGATGAGATCAAGAGTCAGGTAGGGGGGGAGATGGACAAAATGGCCGACATACTGATTGTACTACAGAATTTTATGAAGGTTTCGCAGGCGGCGGTGGCGGTGGCGGTGCTCAAGGAGCTACTGGCGGGACAATTATTATCATTAGCAACAATCTTACCAGCCCTTTAGAAAAATTAGTTTCAGTTGGAGGTGGAGCAGGTGGAGTTGGTGGTCATGGTGGAACCGGAAGTTGCCCAGGCGTAGGCGATGAAGAGATCCCTGACTTATATCCCCAGGGCGGAGCAGGTGGTGATGGTATGAGCGTTGCTCCTGGTCCAGGGCAAAATGGTAAGGAAGTTTCTGCATCGCAATGGTGTGGCGGTGGTGGTGGCGGTGGTGCTGCTGGTAGTTTGGGCAATCCCGGTAGATTATTTATATCGCCAGGGCTTGCAATATCAGATGATAACGATGTTTCTTATAGCGTTAGTGCTTTAACAAATTTACAATCACTTGCTTGCGAGTGATTATTAGACTTCAATTCTATAAATTAAGTAATTTAGTGTTCTATCAAGGTAATACTTATGTATACTTTTAACTACCAAAATATAAGAATTTAAATTAATATAGTAACTCTACCGTGCAATATTAGATGATTTGAATGATAATAATGTATGGGTTGTAGCTATCTGACAAATGTCTACATCTTAGCTGGTGGAGACGGAACCAGAATGGCTAAGCAACTACCAAAACATTTAATCCCTATTTTGGGCAAACCAGTTTTATACTGGTTATTATTAGCTATTCAGCAATCAAGTTGTTGTCCAAAGGTATGTATTATTGTTAAAAATAAAAATAGTTTTAAGGACGCCATTGCTAAGCTAGCAAATAATTTTTCGAAATTAACTATCGTCACTGAATTAGTACCATTTAATGTCAAAGGGCCATGGCAAGCAATGGGGTATATTTTACAAAAACTTAAACATCCAGCATTTTTTATGTCTGGCGATTTGATAATGCCAACAGCCGAAAATATTAAAACATTTCAACAGAAATGCCAAAATGCAATATCAAATTACGAAGCTTTAATTGCTGGTGGTATATGCCAACCTATGGAGACTGCTTCTGGTTTGGTTGTAGATAGAAAAAAGAAATTAATTGGCTTTGAACGTTATAATCCATATACCGGACAACAATTAGTAAATGTTGGTTGCTGTGTAATGACACCCAGGATTAGTGAAATGTTAATTACAGCTGGTAAATATGCTTATATGCATAAAGATGAAGATTATGTACTCAGACATTTAGCCAAACGAGGAGCAACACAGGTAGCAGAATTTCGTCAATCTTTTGTCAATGTCAATACCGTTCCTGATTGTATGATGGCCGAACGGTTGTTGTCAGGTAGATATTGTAGAAAGTAACAATGGCGGTAAATTTAAAAAATATTTTAGTCGTTGATGATGATGGGCATATACGAGAGGTCGTTCGTTTTGCTCTTGAACAAGCATTGTTTAATGTGATTGAAGCAAAAGATGGTAGTGAGGCATTAGCGTTATTTCAGCAATATGAAATTAGTCTCATTGTTTTAGATATAACTATGCCTGGCATTGATGGTTTAGATGTTTGCAAACAAATACGCAAACTAAGCAAGGTGCCGATTATTTTTCTATCAAGTCGTGATGATGAGTTAGATAAAGTTCTAGGTCTTGAACTTGGTGCTGATGACTATATCTCAAAACCATTTAGTCCCAGAGAACTAGTCGCCAGAATAAAAGCGGTATTCCGACGTTTAGCTCCTAGTGAATCCACAACTAAAACAGTATCACCATCGATTGTTATCCATGGCCAACTTAGTTTAAATTTACATAAACATCGTTGTGAATATGCAGGACAAGAAATAATTTTGACTGTTACTGAGTTTGCTATGCTGTCAGTAATGGCTTGTTCACCTGGACGTGTGTTTACACGTGATCAGTTGGTTGATGCTGCTTGCGGTGAAGATCATGTTATTTCTGATCGTACAGTTGATAGCCATATTCGTCGTATCCGTAAAAAACTAGCGAGTGCTAACTGCGATTTAGTGGAAACTGTCTATGGCCTAGGGTATCGAATGCGTGATGATTAATTCTAGATCTGCAGCCGGTATACCTATTCGTTGGTTATTACTTGGCACAAATGCGATAGTGTTTTTATTGCCCTTGTTTGCATTATTTGGTTTTCGTATTTATGATACATACTTATTGCGTCAAACAGAACGACAATTAATCGCACAAGCCATATTTGTCGGTGAAGCTTGGCGAGCCGCTTTATTAGATATAGAAAATAAAGTTGAACTGCATAATTTTAAACCTCTAGGTAGAGATGATGCAGCTTTTATTCCAATAGAGCCAGTTATCGATTTAGGAATAGAAATATTGCCACCACAGCCAAAAGTCCAAAAATGCTCACAAATACCACAAAGAAATGCACAGCTTGCGGCGCAAGCAATGATGCCTTTGTTGAAACGTGTGCAAGTGTTCACTCTTTCAGCAATTAGAATTCTCGATGCCAACGGATGCGTTATCGCAACAACACGTAGTGAATTGGGGATGTCATTATACACTGCACCTGAAGTGCAAGCAGCACTTGATGGTATCTACAACGCAGTAACACGTAAACGAATTAGTGATGAACCTGCTCCGCCCCTAAATGATATTCGTCGTCGTGGTAATGTGAGAGTTTTTGCTGCTTTGCCAATATTTGCTGCCGGAAAAGTGATTGGGGTAGTTAGAATTTCTCGTACTAGCATGTCGGCTATTCGTTCACTTTGGCTTAATCGTAGAGGTTTATTAATCGCGGGTTTCACCTGTTGCTTCTTAATAATAATTGCTTCATGTATTTTTACTGCTGCAATTACTCGACCGCTTAGACGATTAAGTAATGATGCAAAATCCGTGACCCAAGGAAGCCAAGCGAGTCATTTTGCCCATAAACCTTGGACGCCGGCAGAATTTAAAGATCTTGCAAATTCTTTGGCGGTAATGACTACAAAATTGCATGAGCGTGCTGAATATATTTCTGCATATACAGCTAATATAGCCCATGAATTAAAAACACCAATTACTGCAATTCGTGGTGCTGCCGAATTACTGAATGACAATATAGCTACTATGACAATAGAGCAGCGCCAGCGTTTTCTTACCAATATCGAAGCAGATGCATTGCGTTTAGAAAGATTAGTGACGCAGCTTCTTTATCTGGCTAAAATAGAAAATAGTGCAAGTAATTTACCTGTTGAAGAAATTGATGTCCACACTTTTTTAAAACAAATGTTATCACGTTATCCAGAACGTGTGCATTTTGATATAGATTCTAGGGTAACTTCTATTAGTATGAATCCTGAACAACTCGTTTCTGCTATAACTAATTTAATTGATAATGCTCTTGAGCAAGAATCTACAACTCGTGTTGAACTATCCGCGATGGTTGAAGATGACAGGTTAGTGATTACAGTTGCAGATAATGGTTCTGGCATAGCACCTGAATATATTGATAAAATATTTAATAGATTTTTCACTACCAAGGCAGAGCGTGGTGGTACGGGATTAGGATTATCCCTAGTCAAAGCAATCGCTGAAACTAGAGGAGGTAAAATAACTTGTGAAAGTAGCAAGGGACATACGAAATTTAATTTGGTTTTGTGATTGATTTAATAAAATATAATTATTTGATAAAAACATCATTATCATACCATTTAGTGAAATATTGCCCCTGAAGAAAAATACTTCTTGCTAATATTGAATCACCGACTTGGCGAAGATTTTGGTTGGCCAGTGAGTATAATAGAGTAATCGAATTTGTTAGTTCTTTATACATCTTTTCATCATCAACGGCACGCGCAGCGCCGAGCCCAAAACCGGTAGCGGCAGCGCCTACCTCCATGATAATCGGTCCTGAGTCGATGTCTGAACGAGCTGAAGTATTTGGTGGCCATTCGCGCAATCCCGAAAAACCCAAAAAAGAAATTTTGAATGTTTGAATATATTGCTTCCATAAAATAATAGCTTGCTTATGAGCAAATGCCGCCATGTAACGTATACTAAAAGAAAGGGCACAACCGCGTGGTATCTGAGAAGTTTTAGTGGTGTTGGTGATTTCAGATACTGGTAGATTATTAAAATCGCTTACGGCTGATTCAGACATATATAAAAGCCAATGCTTAATAGGTTGTACGGCGATTTGGCTGTTGAAGTTTTGATCATATAACCAAAGCGAAAACAATAGTGCTGATTGATCAGCAGGCCAACGTTGTTTGCTGTGCGCAAAAGACTGAGCGTGAGCCCATTGATTGTGTGATAGTTGTGCTAAATGAGTGCTAATGTGCTTATTTAATGACTTGTATTTTGCGTTTCTGTTGACAGTTTCATAAGTGCCTAAAATTATATTTAAATGACTTAAATAAAGACCATTATTGCCTAGTTGAATTATTGAGAGATCAGCGGTTTTATATGGATTAACTAATCTTGAATGTGCCAATGAAATTATCTTATCTATACGTTGTGAAATAATTTCTTTTGGCAAATTTTGATTTCGTTTTCGACTTGCATAATATTCGGCAAGATTAGATAAAGCGATGATCCGAAAACTAAATGGTAGTTTTTGTAAAGCGGGTATTGGATTTGCAAAGAATTTACTTAACTCTGCTTCTGCCTTATCGGTGTTGTTTTGCCTAGCCGCGCTAGCGCAAGAATAATGCCATAATAATATGAGTATAATGCATATGACTAAATATATTATGTTATGCCTAATCATTTGTTAATTAAAATAATTACCAGTTAAATCTACTGTATAAGCCATGACAGCATCTGGAGCGTCATTTACCAGTTGTTGAGTAACTGCAAAAGATTTGCCTGGTGTGGGCATATTAAAAGTATAATTAGGTAAATTATCAATGGCTCCCGGCGCTAAACTGCCGCCATTCCATTGGTAATTAAAGACTTTCGGTAAATACAGCATACAAGCATATTCATTTATACCCCAAGAAACTTTTGGTAATAAAAATTGTAAGTTACCAGCCAAAGCCATGGGTGAGTGTTGCTCTTTTATTACTAATTCTAATATGGCATTTTGTTCACCAAGGCGGGGGGGGGATATTGATATAGTAGTATGTTGTTTGTTTATTGCAAATGGAATAGAAATTCCATTAAGATAAACTTTAGTAAGCTGTTGCGAGTTTGGGATAGATATCGCTAAATCATGTTTTCCTTGTACTCGTAATCGATACAAGATTCTAGTAAAACGCTGACCATCTAAAGTCGTTACTATAATTGCATAGGCTGTAGTCACCACTGGCTCAACAGGAGTATTATCGTAAAGGACCTCAACTTTTTTTGAGGGTATTTGTAAGTTCTTCCATGATAACTGTAACGCATGATTTTTTGAGTATATGATTAAACTATCTCCTTCGCGGCGTGTATCATTATTATTAACTTTAAAAAGATTGCTATCATAAGTAAGTTCAAGTTTTGTAATAGCGGCGGGTGATGGTCTTAATTTTAGCAACCAATTAACGCCATCTTTTTTCGCGGTCTTAATAAAACTAACACTAAATTCATAGGTACCTGCCGTATGGGTTATAAATTTTAAATCGTTGTTGCTACTTAAAAAGTCACCATTATTAACTATAGGTAAATTGGTAATGTTTAGATCAGCATCTGATTCTAAGATCGGCACAATTGTCCAACCGTTATCCAAGACCGTTATTTTAATAAATGATTTTGCTTCTATGGCATCACCAACAATTTGCGCTTTTGCTATAAAACTTGAGACTGTATAATTAATCGGTGGTTTAATTGATGCAACGTTTTTTTTATCGACTTCTTTATGCAAACGTAATAATTCTTCAAGAGCAAGAGTGGCGGTGCCTGGGTTATCCTGAGCATATGTATGCGATGTTAAAAAGATAATTAATATAAAAGAAATAATTTTACGCAGCATGTGTGGTCTCCGTATTATTTGTCATTTGTTCTGTCAGTTTTTTAAAACCATTTTTGCTAGAAAATAACATGATGACAGTTAAGCCACATAAAATTTCAAGCGAGTAAATTAAACCAGTAAAACCTTGGGCAATTACTGCTGTTGAAGGTGCCACTAATAAAGCAATGTTTAGCGCGATAATATGTTTTGTGATTTTAGGTGATTCTAATCTTAGCACATAAAAGGTTAACAACGTCGTGATTACCGTAGCACTAATTAAATAAGCCACATAAAAGTTCATATAGGCAGCCAAATATGCTAAGAGCACAAAGAAAAACCCATATGCTGCCGCAATTAGATATGCTTCATAAAATTTTAAGCGTTTTCCACGAATGGTAAACAGCCCACTCAGCGCAAATAATATATTATAAAGGGCGCCCAAGCTCTTGCAGCCATGGTAGAAATCAAAGCATCAAATGATTTTTGTGAAGGCAAAATGGCACCAACTATAACTCCTGACTCCAAAGAAGGATAATGCCAAAGTAAAGTAATTGCTTGCGTCGTTTGGTGGCTTTCATGTGCAGGTACAACACCTATAGGATAGTCGTAGTTGTCTCCGCCATTTACGGTTATATTAAAACTAAAATTTTTCACAGCCAGCGAAGGGTCAAGTCGATAGTGAAATGAATCAAGACCTCGGCCTTTAAAAGTTACACGAAAGGTATTACTTTCATTTTTTTTCAAACGACCAGTCCAAACTATCTTATCACTAGCATCGGAAAGTATTGCGTCAGTTTTTTTATTATTAACTAAAAATGATAACTCCGAAAGTAATACTTTGTTACGATCTAGGGATACTGGAAACACAAAAACAATATCAATATCTCGTGCTTCAGGATTAATAACTTCATAGATTCCACTAAAACTAAAATCAAATCCCGAAAAATATACTAACCCACGTTTACGGTAATTCATCGAAGCATCAACACTGATTTTTTGCTGTGATAACACTAAAGGCTTAAGTGAATTAAAAACTGTACCACTTTGAACATATCTCACTGATGGTGCCACTTGATCGATAGGAGCACCCCAGCGTTCAATCACGTCACTATAAAGTTCTCCATTAGCAAAACCTTGGCGATCTGCCACTTGGCCTGAGATGACCGCAGTTGCAAAGACGACAATAAGAAAGCTACCCCATACATGATAGCGAATCGGCATTAAAAAGATTTTTTTAATTCGTGCGAACATTTGGCTAATGCCTCCTTAGTGTTGTCTATTTCTAAGGAGGTTAAATAAAAAATGTGGCAATAATATGAATTAATTATAGAAATTTGAAGCAAATAATATGCAAAACTGGTGCAAGCGTTTAGCATACAACATCGGTCAATATTTTTTCTTTATCCGTTGCAAAGATTTTTTAGCGCGAGCAATTTGTTTGCCAAAAGCTTTATCTGCCTGGCGACGTTGATGCTCATCATGGCGTAGCGCATATGCTTGTGCCTCACTTTTCATCTTTAAAAAATAATCTAAACGTTCGTTAGCCAGTGAATTTGTTGCAACTGCAATGCGTACTGCACAGCCTGGCTCGCTTTGGTGTTTGCAATCTTTAAATTTACAACCACCTGATAAATTTTCAATATCACTAAATACTGAATCAATTCCAGCTTCGTCATACAACTGCAATTCACGCATACCAGGTGTGTCAATTACTATCCCTCCATGCGGCAATATAATGAGTTGACGATGAGTAGTTGTATGACAACCACGCCCATCATGCGAATTGATAGGCTTTATTGTCATCCGCTCTTCGCCCAGAAGCGTGTTTATCAGAGTGGACTTGCCCGTGCCTGAAGAACCCACAAAAGCTGCGGTGATACCATGTTTTAGATATTGATGAATTACCTCTAAACCCTGATGACAAATGGCGCTAATCACATGCACTGCAACACCAATACAAGCTTGTTCAACCTGGTTTTGGTGCAAGTTAACAGCAGAGCATACATCAGCTTTGTTAAGAATTATCACCGGCTGGGCACCACTGGCCCATATGCGTGCTAAATAACGCTGAATACGACGTAAATTATAATCATTATCTAGTCCACAAACAATAAATACAATGTCTATATTGGCGGCAATTACTTGTCCTTGTATTTGACGACCGGCAGCGCCGCGCAAGAAACACGTTTGACGTTTTAGAACTCGTTTAATGATTGAAATTTGTTCCAAATCAGGTTGTGACTGTAAAACTACCCAATCACCAACCCCAGGTAAATTCTCGCTATCGAGAGTATGTTTGAGTCGACCTGCTAATTGGGCTAATCCTGAGCCCTTGTCAGACCAAACTTCATAACCACCACGATGCTCAGCAGCAATTCTGGCGCAATTGGCGTCATTACTTAATAACTGTTCTTTAAAAAAGGGGTTAAATCCAAGAGCTGTTAGCTCATACATTTAATACTCCATGTGACGAATTAAATTTGCGTGTGTTTAGCCTGCAAAAGCAGCACAAAATAAAACTTATACATTTGTGCAATGTTTGCAGGCAGTAGGATCAATGAATTGTGCAATTAGTATGTAAAAAACGAAATACATTCACTCTAATTGCTACACACGATCCACATGAAGATTAATTACAAGTATAAATCCCCAAAAAAGTTTTTATAAATCAAATAGATAATAGCTTATAAGCAGCATTCTAGTCAATTAGCTTTATCAAAGTTAATATATACATTCTTTTTATGGAAATAATAGGAAGTTAAATGGTATAAAATCTTAAAATCTAGATGTTTACAGCAAAGATAAAAACAGCGATAACATATAGCTATGGGTCGTGATCTTCTCTACAAGCCTCCAGTTCCAATCGTAGCCCCCGAAGAAGAGTCTGAGAAAGAAAGCTCTAAATCTAATGCTGCAAAGATAGGCACTAAAGGTAGAAACCGCGAGCTTGGTAAAGTTGGCCACACTTTTGAAAAACCCATAACCGGTCCGAGCACCAGTTCAAATCAGCATACTGCCTATAAATCCGCCTATTTTACTCGCGATACTAGTGGGGTAGGGGCAGTAAATTTTCGCCAAAGCAATGCTCAGGCTTTACGAGGTGCAGAAGGCGCAATGGATTTAAAAAAAGTAGTATTGCCTCCGCCAATTGGCGTTGAATCACCAGATCCCAAACAGCTATTTTGCACCAGTAATTTAATGGGGCTAGATGGCAATATTGATCTTTGTTTAGAAAGCTTTTTAGGGCGTCACAGCGTTTGGGCTAAACGCAAAGGCATTACCGTCGAAGATATTCAGGCGCGTATAGCCGAACTTGAGCGTATGGTTGCTGATCGCAAAATCGCCCTTGAACGCATATATGCCCAGGCTGCGCAAAAAGCAGCTCAATCAGTTACTTTATCACAAGCAGCTTGCAGTAGTGATCCCCTAGCAGAAGAAGAAGATATTGTTGAAACCGGTCGTGAAATAGTTACTCGCACTGCAGAACAAGCAGAAGGTATGCATCAGCGCATAGCCAAGACTTTGGGAATTAAACGTCAGCCCAAATAGAGAGATTAAATAACTTTTTTGCTATGAAATTACCTTATGATAGTTGACTGTTTTTATTAAAAAAATTAAAGACTCGTTATATTTCATACCAAACAATTAAATTAGACCTAACGAAAAAACGTTAGTGCTATATATGTAATTTTGGAGTTGATATGAAGCAAGTAATACGTTTTATCGTTAGTCTTATACTTTCGGCAGTCTGTCTTTGGCTAGCATTTCGTAATGTAGATTTTCATGCTGCTATACAGTTGCTTGGACAAGTAAATTTTTCATTAATTGCATTGTATTTGCTAACATTAGTTTTTATTCAAATCGTTAGAGCAATACGCTGGGATATTTTGATACGCCCGTTTGTGAGTCTTTCTAAGAGTGCGGTATTTCGTAATTCAAATCTTGGAATGATGTTGGTGTTAGTGTTGCCTTTGCGGCTTGGTGAATTTGCTCGACCATATATGCTTAAAAAAGAACATAGCGCTTCATTAAGTGCTGGCCTTGGCGCCATCGTCGTAGAGCGAACTATCGACGGACTATTAGTAACGTTATTCTTTTTTGTAAGCACAATAATCTTTAGTGATAATAAACAAGTGCCAGCAGGGCTACATCTTGCAGCGGTCATGGCTTTATTATTTTTTACCGGCGCTTTAGTGGTAGTTGTTGCGAGTTTGCTTTGGAGAGATTTAGCACTTCGCCTGCTTTCCCGCATTCTTCATCCGATTTCACCAAAGCTTGAACGCAAACTTACGGGTATGGTATCTGCTTTTGTCGATGGTCTACGGGCCTTGCCTGATTTTCGTTCAGTCGTTGGTTTGTTTTTTTGGTCGCTAGCGTATTGGGGGGTTAATGGCGCTGGGTTTTATTGGGTAATGCGTGCATTTGGTTGGTCTTTACCGTTTACTGCTGGATTAACCGTCGTTTCAATTATTGTTATTGCTATCATGATACCAGCAGGCCCAGGATTTATTGGCACCTACCAAATAGGTATTACTCAAGGTCTAGCTATTTATGGCATTAGCGCCAATGCTGCTGCAGCCTATGGCTTAATAGTATATCCCTTAAATATTTTGGTTGTTATTGCTTTTGGTCTGCCTTACTTATTTATGCGTAAAGCAAATATTAGTGAATTGATACATGCCG
>JAFGEK010000204.1 GCA_016931625.1 Deltaproteobacteria bacterium
ACATGACTATACTCTCTAATAGTTAATTATAACATAATATGTAGTACTAAGGTTATGTGTGCAACAGTATACATATTACTTTAATAACCTGGCTAAAATTATTTTTATTTAATAAAAACAGTCGAGTACTCGTAAAATATTTTGTAAAAGTATTGTAAAAGTACATTTGCTTATTGCCTCTATGCCACAACATACTTCGTAAATATAATAATGCTAGTAGCAGCAAAGGCTATGGGGGGTAATGTAGCAATTGTCGTGGATAGTAGATCAATAATAAATACAAATACAATGATTGTACCTGTAGGTAATTTTTATATAGCCAATACTGCTACAAATGAAACATCAGATATGGTTTTTCACGCCATAATATTACGTGACCCATGATTCTATATGGTGTACTTTCCCAATATTGGAGTGCCTGGCATCAATGCTGCCAGGTTTTTTAAATGCACAGTAAGACCAATGAACACCCATTAGTTGAATCAACATCTTCTGAAGAACCAAAAATATTTTTTGATGAGTCAGGGGATACTGGCAACAATTTTGAAGATGATAATCAACCTATTTTTGGTGTTGCAAGTATTTGTATGGCCGATAGAGAAATAGATACTTGCTATGAAACTATTTTAAAAATGCTTGGGGACAAGAATGTAAGTGAGCTTAAAGCTAGTAATGTACTTAAATCGCGTCATGCTAATAAAGTGTTTCGTTATTTAGAAGAGACGCTTAATAATCATCTTCATATTCTTCTGTATGATAAATCGCTATCTGTATTTTTAAAAGCTTACGATTTTTTTCTTGATCCACTAGAAGGTGTGTTTGGATGGGATATACAATATAATTTGCATAGACGTATTGCTTTTGAGTTATGGCGTGAATGGCTAAAAGGAAACATATACGCAAAAATGATTCGCGATGTTATAATTGAATTTGGTAGATGTCGATCTTTTAAAAGTCTTAACCAGATATTCTCTTTATCTTCTTTGCTTTACAATTCTCATGGTTTGTTTTCTCCCATGCTATGCCGCAATCATTTGTAAATATAAAGCTCTTGTATGTGATGAATTTAACTTAGTGATCAATAATGAACCAATTAATCGTTGGCCGCTAGACCTTTCGTTGGCAGCTACTCGCTGGTGTACTTCTTATTGGTATAAACGCATTGGCAATTGTCATCTGATTTGGGATAAGTCAAAAGCATTGAGTCAACAAGAAGAATTATTTAAAAAAATTATTGGTTGTGAAAATAAAAATAAGCCTCCTAAAGATCCAGTTAGCATCGATGAGCCATATGCATTTTATACAAGAACACTATCATTTTCTTTTAAAGATTCTCGTGAATCTTATGGCTTACAGCTTGCAGACCTTTTAGTTGGATATGCTGTTAAAGCTGCCAAAAACAATCAAACAACTAAGTCTCTAGCAAAAACTATTGGTCCATGTTCGGTTATGCCCGCGAAGCGTCATTTGCCCATGCAGTCTATAATGGACCGAGAGCAAGCATTAAAAGTATTGAGGGAAGTATTAGCTAATTGGTCAAACAAATAATTAATAAATGCCATACACTTCCATTGCGCGACTTCTTAGCTATTAAAGATCGCATTACTAGCAAACAAACCTTGGTACACACGCAACAATATGTTTTTCTAACTACGTGACAATTAAACCAACCAGCACCGAACTCAGCATTAATGAGCAAAACCTACTGCGTATGATATTTGATTGGTGGCTTATAAGATGCGAATGGCCGAAAGCGGGTTCATTAGGCAGGTCAAAAGAAGAGTTAGTGCCACCAGACCTTATCGATCCAATTATAAGAGATTTAATAGAGCGAAATTATATTACAGAAATTGGTGGCTCTAGACGGCTTGCTCTTAGATTACCAGTCATGGCTTGTTTTAAAGAGGCTAAACGCACTTTGCGTCATGCTGCTGCATTTCTTGATATGGCTAAAGAAGACTTGGCAGCTAATCGTGATGAAGAACCATTTCGCAACTACACGATATTAGAAGTTGCATCACGTTTACATATTGGTCTGATTGATTGCCGAAGATTACTGCAAACATTAGGTGCTGAAACTTCAATCAGTGGTTATCGTGATCCATGGCAGTCAGAAGATAAAGAGAAATTATCTCATGAGCAAATATTAAATTATAATGCTTTTACTACGCCGCGTGATTGGCGCAATTTGGCTGCGGCAGAATCTGCCGAAGATTATTTGATTAAATTTCATGGCAAGAACTCACTGCCGTATCAATTAAGTTCAATCAATAATCATCAACCAAGTGAAGTTGTTATACATTTAGAAAGAGATAAACACGATTTTTGGTTAGATGGCTATCGCATTACAATTCCTGATGGTCTGCATTTTGAGACCCTTTGTGAGCTTATTGATGAAGGTTGTTATTATTTTAAGTATGACAATTACGATACGCCTGCACAAAAAACAGAAATAAAAAATAGAATTAAAACTCGAATGAACTCTTTACGTGATTCAATACAAGGTGCAGCAAATGTAGCAGGCCTTATAGATTTTAAGGTTAAGGAACATATTGTTTCTATTCGCGGTCAAGGATATCGCTTAGAAATAAAAACAGACAACTGGTATTTAAAAAAATCTGATTTAAAGTAAATCTTACAAATATGCTTTTTTAATAATTTCAATCTTACAATTGTTACTTTTTATCTTACCTGCATCTTACAATTGTAGTTTTTTTACCCTCTTCAAATCTTACTTTTTCACATTTTATCAATCTCAGATCTTACCAAAAATCTTGTAAAATATTGATAACATTGAGTATTTACAGGCGACGTAAATACCTAGATAGAGTGCCAACTAATGAAAAAATTATCATGCGCATCAAAAGATTTTTACATGATTTGTGCTATCGAATTAATTCTTACCTATGCCGCAAAAGGCTGGCCGGTCATACCTATTGAGCCAAAAGGTAAAAGGCCGCTTATACAATGGAGTGAATTTCAGCAGCGCGTACCAACTCAACAAGAGGTGCAAGCGTGGTTTGAAAAATGGCCTGATGTAAACATAGGTATTGTTACAGGCGAGGTTTCGCAACTAATAGTTGTTGATGTTGATAGCGAACAAGCGCAAGCAACTATCAATAAACTTTTGCCCGATAGTTTAGTAACACCCATAGCAAAGACAGCCAAAGGCAAGCATTACTATTTTGTTCGGCCACCTAATGGTTTGCACAATAGGGTGCGTGTTGATGGTGTTGCCTTAGATGTTAGGTGTGACGGTGGTTATGTTGTTGCACCGCCATCTATTCATGCATCAGGTTTAGCTTATGAGTGGATAGTATCTCCTGGCGACGCGGATCTTGCCGAGTTACCGCAATCAATAATTGATCTGATAGAGAAAGATAGCAAAGCGCAACTGGTAGCAACACCGGCATTATCAGTAATGTCTACT
>JAFGEK010000205.1 GCA_016931625.1 Deltaproteobacteria bacterium
TAGCCTCTCATCTCTAGCTTCAATTAACTCACGCACTAAATCAGCAGCGCGATAAAACAATACCCGCAGGCGTCTTTTTGCAGCTTCTAAACCAAAAGCCATATAATTAATCGATACATTTGTATGTATTGCGTTGCCAAATGGTATCGAAATGGCCATGTTTTAACTAGATGCTTTAAATAGCTGCTAAAGACAAAGGTAAAACTCATATCGAAAATAAATCGCATTTTAATCTTGCGAGGAGAGTAAAAGTAGATATGAAGAAATACTTTGAAGAGAACACAGGATTTGGGGTTTTAAGCACAGCAGATAAAGATGGCCGTGTTAACGCTGCGGTTTTTGCTCGGCCTCATTGTTTTAACGATGGTACCATAGGATTTGTTATGCCTAACAATCGTTTAACTTACAGCAACTTGCAGTGCAATGACTACGCCAATTACTTATTTCGTCAAGACCCAAAAGAGGACCGATATCGCTATAATGGTATGCGCCTTTATCTTAAAAAGGTAAACGAAGAAGACGACCAAGAACGTATCACAAAGATGCTGGGTCGCGTTTATGGTGACTACCTCGAGGGCCGCCGTTTGTTGATCTTTACAATAGAAAAACAAGTGCCTTTGATTAGTAATAAAAGTTAATGGTATCTGGTACTGGAACGGCAGCACCGGTTTTTTTTAATATTTTCAATTGTTTTTCTAGCATAAATAATAATACTATAAGGTTATGCAGCTTGAGGTAAAAGGAACTTCGCTTTTAGCCACCAGGGATTTTGTAATGAAGAATTTCCAGCGCAGTATAGTGCCAGACGAACTTAACTATATGAAATAAAAGTGTATTTTATTGGCATCGAATTATGAAATAGCGACATAAGATCTTATTTGGGTACAAAGAGTTTAATAGACAGCTGACATTAGCGGTATGTATCGTACAATCAATACGTTCGGCAATAACCGAACGAACGAAACATTGCAAAGAGTTAATTGTGGCAAATATAGCAAAAATGACATTTTCTCAAGCTGCACAGCGTTTTGAAGACAGTGCTGGGCAAATTTGCCGACTCTATGGGGTAAATCCGTTATTAGGTAGGCTTTATGCGGTGTTATTTGTTGCTACAGAACCACTAAGTTTAACGCAGCTTTGTGAAAAGATGGGTACGGCGAAAAGTACTACGAGTGTAGTATTGCGTCGTCTTTTGTCTTTGCGTTTAGTGCGCCGATTACCTCCACGTTCTGATCGTAAAGATTATTATGAAGTCGTTGCCGACTTATGGTCAGTGTGGCGTGAGTGGAATCAACATTGGTTTCAGCCAGAAATCGCCATGTGGAAACGTTGCGCCGCAGAGATAAAAGAGTCTCTACAAGCAGAGGATGCTCCAGCTGCAAAAAGTAAAGAAATTTTAAATGATAGGCTTTCAATGCTTGATGAAATAGCTGTCTTATTTAATCAGTTTCTTGGGGTATTTCCTGAAAATGAACCAGGTGGCAGGCAGCAATCTGCAACTGTAACTATTGCCATCGAGCAGGAGTGATGGTGACACGAGTACTTTTAATTTCAGGTAAAGGTGGGGTCGGCAAAACAACAATTGCTGCGGCCAGTGCAGTTCGTGCAGCAGAATTGGGTCATAAGACGCTTCTACTTAGTGTAGATCGTGCCCACAATGTCGGCGATGTTTTAGGAATGAAGATTAGCAGTGAACCTACTAGCGTCACTAGTATTGCAAATCTTATGGCTCTAGAAGCTGACCCGCAAGTTGAATTACGTCGCCATTGGCATTCATTTACTGGTTACATTTCACGCTTTTTACAGTGGGCAGGCTTAGGTGGTACACAAGCTGATGAGACTTTAATTTTTCCTGGGCTTGAAGAATTATTAACTCTATCTCGTTTAAATGACTTAGTTGAATCGCAAGAGTTTGATTTAATTGTTGTTGATCTAGCGCCAACAGCTTCAAGTTTAAGGTTGCTAAGTTTTCCTGATCTTATGTCTGGGCCGTTTGCTCGTTTTGCTCGCTTTGAAAGAAAATTTCTTAAAGTTACGCGTGGAGCATTTGAACGTTTATCTAGTATGCCCGTTCCTGCAGATAGCATGTATGAAGCGTTTGAAGTTTTGGCTGCAAAACTAGGCCGTTTGCGCGATTTATTGATAAATCCAGAGCAGTGTTCAGTGCGATTAGTTGCCACCGCCGAGCGTATTGTAATCGAAGAAACACGCGCTGCCTTTAGTTTATTGTCTTTATTTGGACTATGTGTTGATTCAATTATACTAAATAGAATATTGCCTGAGCAAATGAACACAGGCTTTCTTGCAAAATGGATACTGGTGCAAAAACGTGAGCGAGAGCGTGCCGCTAGTTTATTTGTCGACTTATCTTTGCTTGAATTAGCTTGGCAAGAAGATGAAGTTATTGGAGCAACTGCATTAGCTCAAGCAGCAATTGAACTTTATGGTGACCGCGATCCGGTATCGGCCTTTATCAACCAACAAATGGTCAGATTTATAGAAAGCGATGAAGGCACCGTACTTGAATTAAGTTTGCATCAAAGAGATGTACGATCTGTTGATCTTAAACAACGTGGTGATGAATTAATTATCACCGCGGTAGGTTGGCGGCGCCAAATAACTTTGCCAAATTCATTAAGTGGACGCACAGTACGGTCAGCGCGTTTAAAAGACGGAATTTTACGAGTTATTTTTGCTTCCACTTAAGCACTAAGGAGTGGCTATGAATTTATTGGTAAAAATGGTTGCAATAGTAGTTGTAGTATTTGCTACGAATACTGCTAATGCTCAACCACCTCTCCCTTCAATAGATAAGGTAATAAATCATTTAAATGAATTATTTCGTTCCAACTCATCACAAGCACAGATAACAATGAAGGTAGTTACAGTTAACTTCAAGCGTGATTTAACCATACAATCTTGGACGCGTGGCAAAGACGATGCGTTGTTTGTTGTGCGTAAACCTGCACGTCAAGCTGGGCAAGCAACGCTGCGTACTAAAGATGGTTTATGGAGTTACGCACCTAGAGCTGATCGCTTAGTACGTATTCCCAATTCTCTTTTATCAGATAATTGGATGGGTAGTCATTTTACTAATGATGATTTAATGCGTGAGACCGATTTTACCGAAGATTACGATACCTCACTTACTTGGGTAAAAGAAAGTGGCAAACAATTTCTGCAAGCGATTCTTACACCAAAACCAAATGCCCCAGTGGTATGGAGTAGTATAAAATATATGCTCGAACCTAAAGATTATTTGCCGCTGCGAGCAGATTATATTGACGGTAATAAAATAATGCGAACTATGACATTTGAAAATCCGCAAGTAATTGATGGCAAGAGAGTACCATTAACAATGTTAATGGTACCTCTTGATAAACCAGGAGAATCTACACGCATCGATTATCAAGAATTAAAATTTAATATACCAGTGACAAGTACACTATTTACGCAACGAGGTTTGCGCCGGGAGGCAAAGCGATGATTCGCCTAGCATTACGTAACATAATTCGCAATCGTTGGCGTAGCGGTTTGACAGTTGCAGGTATCGCCGTGGCAGTAGCAATGTTAATTTGGTCAGAGTCGATGTTTGAAGCATTTATTGATGTAATGGTGGTGTCTACGACTAATCAGCTTGGTGATATAAGATTAGAAACCGAAGACCATGCCAAAGAAAGCACTATTTATGAAGCGTTTTTTGCTAATGATAATCTGCTAGCAGATATTAATGAAGCAAACGGTGTAAGAGCTGCAGCTCCACGTCTTTATAGTTTTGGTCTCTTAGGTAACGAGAAACATTCGCAAGCCGCTTTAATAATTGGCATAGATTCAAAAGCTGAAACTAGAGTTAGCGATTTACATGAAAAAATAATTGCCGGCTCTTTTATGCCAACAGACAAAAAAGACCCTGCAACAATAGGCAAAGATATTATTTTAGGCGATGCGTTAGCAAAACTTCTTTCAGTAAAAGTTGGAGATGAGTTAGTTGGTTTTCTGCAAGCTGCTAATGGTTCAATGAGTGATGATAAAATGCACGTTATTGGTATAGTGCATACAGGTATAAGTCAGCTTGACCGACAAGCTGCTTGGATGCGTATTACTGATGTTGCCTATTTAACGGCGCTTGATGGTCAGGTGCACGAAATAATCGTACGCATAAATAAAGGCGACGACTTAAATAAGACAGCGGCAGCTTTGCGTCAATCAATAGCAAAAGACAATGATGAGAAAATAATTGTACGCACTTGGGAACAACTCGCTCCTGATTTAAGTCAAATGATGGATGTATCACGTCTTTCAATGTGGGTACTTTATGGAATTGTATTTTTCATTGCGGCACTTGGTATTCTTAATACTCAGCGTATGACAGCACTAGAGCGTAAGCGTGAATTAGCAGTGATGATGGCAGTAGGGGCCACTCCTCAATATATGGTTATATTGATTGTATTAGAAACAATAATTCTTACCGGCTTAGGAGCAATAGCCGGATCCTTACTTGGTTGGGGGGCATCCGCATATCATGCCCATTTTGGGCTTAATATGGCAGCGTTTGGCTCAGAGAGTTATACCTACCAGGGGGTTGAATTTACTTCGCATCTTTATTTCGTGTTAAAAATTGAAATGATTTTTAAACCAGCGTTGTCAATTTTATTGGTTGCTTTGCTTTGCGCCTTATGGCCAGCAATAACTAGCGCCAGATTACATTTATCACATACAATTGCGGGGAGGTCATAATGTTTTACGAAATTCGTTTAGCCTGGCGTAACTTATGGCGGCATCGAACACGCACGATTATCTCTGGTATGGCTGTAAGCTTAAGTTTTGCGTCATTGCTTATATCATTTGGAGTTGCTGATGCAAACTATGTGCAATTACTTAGAGTAGCTATAAAAACTGCTGGTGGCAGTGTTTTAATTCATGCTGATGGATGGCAGCAAAGTCATGCTAATGATTTACTTATAACAAGCGCAGATCAAGTAACTGCAGCAGCAGAAACAATTAAAGGTGTAAGTTCTATTATACCACGGATTATCGTACAGGGGCTATTAACTTCATCGCGTGGTGCTGAGCCGGTACAATTATTTGGTATTGACTCGCCAGCACAAGCAAAGCTTTTAGATTTATCCCCATACATTATGAAAGGAAATTTTTTAGAAAAAGAAGATAAAAGAGCTTTAGTAATTGGTGAGAAATTAGCAAAAAAACTTGGAGTTAGTTTAGGCGATCGAATTGTAATGATGGCTAGTGATATTACTGGTGAACCAGCGCGTGCACTTTTTCGCGTCTCAGGTATTTTAGAACCGCGAGCTGGTATTGATACAGGTGTTGCGTTTACCTCTATAAACGCTGCTGCAGCTGCAATAGGCGCTAAAAAAGCTATTACTGAAATAGGTTTGGTGCTTGATGATGATACTCAACGAGCTAAGGTTATTAAGCAACTGCAAGGTCTATTAAATACACAAACACAATCGCTCGAATTTCTGCCATGGGAAAAAGCTTTACCTGATTTACTTGGCGCGATTCAGGCTGATAAGGCATTTGGCTGGTTATATGGCTTGTTGGTTTTTTTAATTATGGGTTTTGGTATTGCTAATACCTTTTTAATGTCAGTGCTCGAAAGGGTTAGAGAGTTAGGGTTGCTATCAGCACTTGGGTTAACTCCAATACGAACCATTCGATTAATTTTATATGAAGCTACAGTATTAACTGCGGTATCAGTTGTAATTGGTTATGCATTAGCTTTAGCAATGCATGGATATTTAAGCTCGATTGGTATTGATGTAGCCGCTATCTCTAACATGCAAATAGAATTAGCTGGGGTTACTATTGAAGATATGCATATTCGTAGTGTTATTGATCCGATGCGTTGGGGTTTAGGAGGAATAGGCGTAGTGCTTATTGTCTTGCTTAGCGCCTGCTATCCGGCAATGCGAGCAGCAAAATTAGATCCGATTATAGCCATGCGAACATATGAGTAAATGGAGAGAAAAAATGACAAATAACATTGTGATTAGAACTGAAAAATTATCTCGAATATATGAGCAAGGAATTATTGCAGTGCATGCATTGCAAGACGTTGATTTTATTTGCAAGCGTGGCGAGCTTATCGCCCTTGCTGGGGCTTCAGGTTCTGGTAAGTCAACGTTACTTAATTTAATCGGAACTCTCGACCATGCAACATCAGGCAAAATAATTATCGACAATAAAGAAGTAACTAGTATGCGTCGCGCTCAAGCTGCACGTTTTCGCCTTGGGCATGTGGGTTTTGTATTTCAAGCATACAATTTGATTCCAGTTTTTTCAGCCTTTGAAAATGCTGAATATACATTATTTTTGCAAGGAGTTCCGGCATCGCAACGTAGAGATATAGTTATGCCTTTGCTTGAACGAGTAGGTTTAAATGGTATGACTGATCGTCGTCCAAGTGAATTATCCGGTGGGCAGCAACAACGTGTCGCAGTTGTACGTGCCATAGCATCTAAACCAGATTTTGTGTTGGCCGATGAACCGACTGCAAATCTTGACAGTGAAAGCTCTAATTCATTGTTAAGATTATTTGAAGAGCTCAATCAACAAGAAGGTATAACCTTTATATTAGCTTCGCATGATACCCAAGTAATTGAGCGCGCGAAACGAATAGTTAGATTACGTGATGGTCGTATAATATCTGATGAATTAAAGGTAGCCGCTTAAATGCGTTGGTTTATTGGGCTTGTAGTATTGAGCGTGTTTGGGTTAGTAAGACCAGCCAGTGCGGCATTTGAAATTACTACTAATGATGATTTATCATTATCGTTAGGAGGATACGCGCGTTCACTAGGTGGTATACAGAAAATAGTATATATAGCACCAACAGGAGCACCTGTTGAGATTTTACCTAAAAACCATTATGGATTATCTGCAAATATTTTTCGCTTAGAATGGAAAGCCGCACTTATAGATAGATTTTCAGCTGAAATTCATCAGCGTTTGTTCTTGCGGGTTGTTAGCGAGTCGTCAGCATTAAACACAGCGCAATTGGGTATGGGTGCAAGTGCTAGACCGCAAAGAAAGTTAAATTTGCGCTCAAATATTTATAATGAAGATAAATTATTATTAGAACATGATATTGATCGTTTGGTAGTACGAGCAAATTGTGGCAACTTTGATATAAATATGGGACGTCAGGCAATTACTTGGGGTGAAGCACAGTTATTTACGACAACTGATATTTGGGCAACTTTTAGTCCATTTGAAATAGATACTACACAAAAAAGAGGAGTTGATGCCCTGCGAATTATCTATTCGCACTCTGATGCCATAGAGTTTGATGCAATTGTCGCTGATCGTGGCAATTTAAGTAATCTTTCAGGAGGAATGCGGTTATTATCTTATAATTCAATTGCTGATTTTTATTTGGCTGCTGCAAAAAATTGGCGTGACTTATTAGGTAGCCTTGGTGTTAGTACAACTATAAAAGATTTTAAATTGCGTGCAGAAATATCACAACCTTATAATATTGATAAAGAAAAATTTATTAGACCTAAAATATCTATGGGTTTTGATTGGCTGCATCCTGATTTTACTTTAACTTTAGAAACACATTATAATGGTAATGGGGTTAAGCGAACTGAAAAATATATTTGGTATCTTATGACTTCATCAACCATAAGCCACCAACAAGATTATTTATTAGGGCGTTGGTATGCTGGTAGTGCAGCTAGTTATAAAATATCTGAATTATTTTCATTAGCTGCAACTATAATGAGTAATTTACAAGATAAAAGTGTTATATTAAATGGTTCATTTACTTATTATATCACTCAAGAAACGGAGATATCAATAGGCGCATATCAAGGGGTGGGTAAGAAGATGCAAATAGCGCCGGTGCCACAATGGCATAGTGAATTTGGTAGTTATGGTAGCCAATATTATGTAGCAATGGCCAGCTTTTTTTAGGTAAAAGTAATCTTATGAACGATCAAGAACGACTACAAAAATTTTTAGGTGCAGAGCCACAAATTGATGCAACTGCATATATCGCCAGTAGTGCCACTATCGTTGGTGATGTACGCATTGGTCCGCATGCTAGCATTTGGTACAATTGTGTATTACGTGGTGACATAAATTCAATTGAGGTTGGTGAAGCTAGTAATATTCAAGATGGCTCAGTTGTACATTTGGCTGACGATTATGGGGTTAAGATTGGAGCCTATGTAACCATTGGTCACATGGCGATGATTCATGCCTGTTCGATAGCTGATGAATGTTTAATTGGTATGCATGCCACAATACTTGATGGGGCAGAAATAGGCGCACAATCAATAATTGGTGCACATGCATTAGTTACTCAGCATACAAAGATCCCACCTGGTTCGTTGGTATTAGGAATGCCAGCAAAGGTCGTACGACAATTAACCAAAGACGAAATTCTACAATTACACGTGATGGCAGAAAAATATATATTCATTGCTGCAGCACATAAGGCAAAATTTATTGCAGGAAAACAGTTTTTTTAACTATGTCGCATGCTTTTTAAAAATATACTAGTTTTTTATAATTTAAGACGCGATTTAAAAAAAAATGCTATTTAAGAGTCGAATGAGAAATAGGCGAATAATAACAGCTAATTACAAGGTTAAACAATACTCGCCGTGTATGTGAATAAATATATTGCTATAATAATAACGTGATTTGGTATTATTGATGGGCGTTTAAAAGGAGATTTTATGAGTGTTAAACCCAACACTCCATTTCAACCATGTGTGCTCGTTGTTGACGATGAGCCAATAATTCGCGAACTCTTTCGCGATATTTTATCTGAGCGAGGTATACAGTGTTTTTTGGTTGAAGATGGCAAGCAGGCCATTATGGCACTCGCAGAGCATTCGTTTGATCTTGTAATTGCCGATAAAAATTTACCGGTTGGGGTAAGTGGGTTAGATTTATTAAAGCAAATAAAAATTAAAAATATTGATTTAGATATCATTCTTGTTACTGCATACGCCGATACAGCAAGTGCAATTGAAGCAATTAGACATGGTGTATATGATTACATTGTAAAACCATTTGAATCAGATGAAGATGTTTGGCAACGTATTAATCGTGCACTTAACAAGCGTCGTTTGCGATTAGAGAATATTGAATTACTTGAGAAATTAAAAGCGACAAATCAAGAATTAGAAAATAAAGTTGCTGAACGCACCCGCCAACTCGAAGAGTTAACTCTTACGGATGATGTAACCGGTTTGCATAATCAAAGATTTCTTTATCAACGTCTTCCTGAAGAATGTATTAGAGCACATCGATATGGGCATTCACTCGCTTTGTTAATGATTGATATAGATAATTTTAAATTAGTTAATGATAGTCATGATCATATTTTTGGCAGCAACGTTTTGCAGAGAATCGGCGAGTTAATGCTAGAAAACGTACGAAGTACAGATATTTGTGTACGATATGGCGGAGATGAATATTGCATTATTTTGCCAGAAACAGATCTTGCTAGCGCAGCATTAGTCGCAGAACGATTACGTAAAAATATTTCGAGTTATAATGTTGGTAATTCTGTTGATACTTACTTCGTTACAATTTCAATAGGAGTTATAGAATTATTAGAAAGTAGTGTTGATGATGCTAAAGCTTTATTACAAATAGCTGATCGTGCACTATATACTGCTAAAAACCATGGGCGTAATTGTGTAATGATATATTGTCAAGAACAAATTGTAGATACAAAAAGCTATTCTAATAAATAAAAGTTATTGGGTAAACCATTTATGTACAAAGGGTTTTTAAATCTGGAATAATTTTGATGATACGGAGCAAGTGAAAGAATGCGTAAAGAGGCATGCGATTTCACGCTCTTTAGCGATATTTTGGTTATAGTAATTTGTATCACTATAATATTAATACTTATGCAGAAAGTATTTGCTCAAGATATTGTCGATTTAACATCAAAGAATTCAAAGCTAATAATAGGTAGTCTAGAATATCGCAATAATGAAGTTCGGCGGCGTTTTAATGGTTCAGTAATTTGGGATAAATTAATAACAGGTAGAAATTTATATTCTAAAGATGCAGTTTATATTGGCCCAAAATCAAGTGCGGTATTAAAGTTTAATGATGGTGCACAAATTACCCTGAACGAGAAGTCTCTCGCTATAATAGATCTGGCAGCAAAAAAAAACCGATCTCCTGAAATTAAATTATACTCCGGGAGTGCGTTGGGAAAGACTACTGCGAAATCAATGGCCATAAAAACTAGTTCTGGTGATTTGGTTATCGATAATAAAAGTAGTGGCAAAGTACGAGTAGATTCTAAAAATGACATTTATTTTAATGTACGTGAAGGCAAAGGTATAATACATAGCAAAGCTGGAGATGAACAAAAGCTAATTGCTGGGCAATATAGTAAAATTGATTCTCATAGTAACCATATAGGTAATATTAGTTACCAAACAATTGAATTAGTAGAACCTGCCGAACAGAAATATTTTTATACAAGTTCTGGCAAAGAAAGTATTACTTTTAAGTGGCAATCCAAAAAAACACCACAGGTTAAAAAATTTATTTTTGAGGTAAGCTCAGACCCGCAATTTGAAAAAATTTCACATCGATATCATGTAAAAGAAAATGAATATAATTTAAATTTAGATGCAGGGATTTATTATTGGCGTATCGTTAATGACTTATCAGATATAGTGGAGCAAAGCGAAGAACGTCAATTTACTATTTTTCATGACGTTGCTCCAATAATATATTATCCGTTAGCAGAAGTGGCTATTGATAAAAATGAGATGATTACGATTGCATGGGCAGGATCAAGACATGCTTCGTCATATATCGTTCAAATTAGTGCAGCAGAAAAATTAGATAAGGTATTAGTTGAGCTAAATTCCGTACATGCAAACATAACTATAGATAATATATTTAAAGTTGGTAGGTATTGTGCGCGGGTACGTAATGATGATGATCATCATTATTCACCATGGTCCAACAATAATTGCTTTCGTATTATTGATAGCCCTCTATTAGAAGCTCCAAAAGTTTTTCAGCCTCGCCGTGAGCTGGTACCACCAAAAAAAGAAATAAAGAAACCAATGGGTTTCATCTTTTGGCAACTTATTGGTTCTATAGCTTATGCACAAGCATCAACACAAAGTGCGATTGTTTTACGTTGGGAGCCTATTGCAAAAGCTCGTGCTTATATAGTGGAAATTGCCGAGGATAGCTTTTTTAAAAAACTTATAATTAAAGAAAAAGTACAAAGCACATTTTATCAATGGCCGGTAATTGCCAGAAAAAACTATTATTGGAGAGTTCGTGGTGTTGATAGTAAGGGCCAAGAAGGCATACCGAGTGCCCCCAATTTAATAAGAACTGATTATATTGCAACACCTGAAATACTTTCTCCTGAAAATAATAAGCAATATTTATCGAGGGGAAAAGCGCCCAAAATAAATCTTCGTTGGAAAGGCTCTGATCTTTTACGTGCATATAAACTACAAATTGCAAGTGATACAGAATTTAAGCATTTAATAATTAATGAAATTCTCGATATAACTGAGTATAATTTCATACCTGCAAAGCTTGGTCTATATTATTGGAAAGTAATCGGGATTGCCTTGGATGGCAAAGATACACAGGCAAGTGAGAGCAGAGAAATATTGGTAATGCCAAAACCACCAGAAATAATAGCGCCTAAAACTAATCAAACAATCATATGTAATGATGAAAACCAAAAAATAAATATAGAGTGGATTGCAAAGAACATAAATGATTATGAAATAGAAATAGCAAATGATGAAATATTTAAAAATATATTGCAGCATTCAATTTCAGCTAACCATATTATTAGTTTTGCGCCAAATGGTTATGGGAAATATTATGCGCGAGTCAAAGGAAAGAAACCAAGATCAGATTGGAGTAAAACGACAGTTGTAGTATTTCAACCAAAACCTCCTGAATTATTAGTCCCATCAATTGAATATAGGTATGAATTAAATAGTGAAAATCAAAGTGTTGAATTTAGCTGGGAATCGGTAGCTAAAGCCACAGGCTATGAAATATCGGTTTTTAAAATCTTACCTAATAAGGCAGCATTAATTTGTAAACAACAAGTACCTACACCTACAGCGCAATGCGAAAAATTTAGCGAAGGTGTCTATGATTGGTCAGTCCGTACTATAGCTAATGATAACATCTCAAATCCATCAGCTACGCGAAGATTTTATTTGCAAACCAGCAAACCTATAACTGAAAAGCAATATACTGCAGAAGATTCTTTAGATATAAGTAATGACAATATTCAACTAAATAGTTTAGCAAATGAAGAAAAGATTAAATTATTTATTTCACTAAAATTTGGAGTTATTACTAATTTTGGTGAAGTATTAACGCCAATTGTCGGGGGAGAAATAAACTATCAATTATCTTATTTGCAAAACCGTTTAAGTGCAGATTTAGGGATTAGTTATCTTAGAGACACAATCAATAAAAAGACGCAAGATAATCAATTAGAAATTAAGGCGCAAATACAAACTATACCTATTGAATTTGCACTCAATTATCTCATTTATAATGTTAAAGAAATCGATATATTAACAGGCATAGGTATTTCTATTTTTACAAATCAAGTTGAATTAAGGGCTTCTAATCAGCCAAAAATATTTAAAACTAGTTTAGCATTTGGTGGATATGGAGTGATTACTGGAGAAACAAAATTTGGTAAAGGAAATATATTTTTAAAAATGTCTTATGTGATGTCTAATCATATAAAAAACGAATTAAATGAAATTAGCTATACTGGATTAATTCTCTGTTTGGGTTATCGAATCGGCGTTTGGTAAACACATGTACAAATTAGTGAGAAAATGTTTTATTTATATTGCCATAAATAGTTTAGCTTGTGTTAATACTAATTCTATCGCTCCGAAAATAGATTCAATTGTACCAAACAATTGCGAAATTGGGCAAGAAGTTGAAATAACAATTAATGGTAAATTTTATTATCAAACATTTGTTAGTTTCGATAATAAGGATAATAGTAAAATTTCAACTAACTTTTCAGTATGGATCGGTGAAATAGAATTAACGCAAGTATATTATAAAAATTATAACACATTAACCGCAATAGTGCCGGCATTCTTAAATGAAGGTACATATGATATCACGGTAATAGACCCTGATGGAAGAATAGCTATTTTAAAGTCATCATTTGATGTTGTGTCTAACATTAGTACGTGTATCGACGATGACGAGGACGGATTTTGTATTTCGCAAGACTGTGATGATAATCCTTCAAAATGTGGAGTAAATTGTAACCCTGAACAACTTGAAATTTGCGATAGTTTCGATAACGATTGCGATGAAACGACCAATGATGGAATAGAAGATATTAGAGTAGCAGCTGCCTGCGATGGTGATGATGATGATCTCTGCAAAGAAGGTATTTTTGTATGTATTAACGGTGCAATCGTTTGTAATGATAATACCGGTACTACGGTTGAAGGTCCAAATGGAGATCAAACATGCTCAGATTCAATTGATAATGATTGTGATGGTTTTACCGATAATGAAGATATAAAATGTAGTGGTATCAACACACCACCAGTAGCAAAAATAATCTTATCAAAACCGATTATTAATACTGGTGAATTAATTACTTTCGACGCCAACACATCTTGGGACCGAGAACAACAAACTATTTTTCTATTAGTTCGTTGGGATTTTGAAAATGATGGTATATGGGATACCGGATTTTCATTAAATAAGAGCGTAAGTAATTTTTACGACACAACAGGAACCAAAACAGTTGCATTGCAGGTTAGAGATTCAGGAAATTTATCAGGATATACTACTAGCGAATTTGTAGTGGCTAGCGAAGATCAGACAATTTCAGTTACTACAGGTGTTGACGAACAGGATGCCGGGGCAACATTGCAAAATCCTGGTGGAACGGGATTATCATTACGTGAGGCGATTAATATTGCAAATAATAGAGTCGGACGTGACGTGATAAAATTTGCACCTTTATTATTGGTTGCCCTAACTTCACAATTGCCAAAACTTGCAGATAATGAAGGAACGGTGATTATCGGCCAAAATGAAACAACAATTGATTGCAAAGCAGTTAATGACGCTGATTGTATTGAAATTGGGTCATCAAATAATATGTTAAGTTGGCTTGAGATAAAAAATAGTATAGGCAATGCTATTTTAATTACAAGTGGAGATAATAGTAGTATAACATATTGTTCAATAAATAATAATACTCATGGTATAACTGCGATGAAAGGAACTAATATAAATATTGGTCCAGGAAATGAAATTAAAAATAATATTGTAAATGGCCTAAGATTAAATACTCCAGTAATTGCTATTAATAACAGCATTTATGGGAATAATCAAGGAATTGCGGTAGGCAAAGCTGGTGGTTTAGTTACTATATTAGGAAATTTAATTCACTCAAATAACGGAAATGGTATTTATGTTCAAAATACTGATGGGCATACAATTTTATGGCATAATACCATAGTAGCTAACGGTTTAGCCGGTTTATCATCACATAAAAATGTTGCAGAGATTGATGCACGAAATAATATTTTCTCATATCAGAATACATATGGCATTGAAGCAAATGATGTTAATTTTGCCATATTAAACTATAATAATTATTATGAAAATATAAATGGTGCATGCAGTGAATGCACAACTGGTACAAATGCAAATTACTCAATTCCTTATTATATAAATATTATTGAAAAAGATTTTCGTTTAGTTGCAAATAGTAATTTAATAAACGCAGGGTTTGATTTATCTATAGATCGTAACGGGCCGGAAACCGGTAATTACAACGGCGCGGCTCCTGATATAGGTAATTGGGAGGCGCCATAAGCGATACTGATTATGAAAAACCTACGTATCACAATTCGTATAAAAATGCTTATAGTTATTTGTTCGGTATTGTTATTTACTATGTCAATATATTTATATCTTGCTACAAGCTTATTTACGCGTGATAAGCTTGCGTATATTTATGATATTAGTGCATCATTAACTGATAATCTTGCTGAACAAACACGTGCAAGTTTTGAAGCATCAGCAGAGACTATCAGTGTTTTTACACAAAATATAAATAGTTTTGCAGAAGATTTTAGTGAACGAGAGAAATTAGCACAAGAATTATTTGAACGTAAAAATGAATTAATTCGCATTGAAATTTATAATTCCAATTATGCAAAATTTAAGCCACGGTATACTTTTGTTAACACCTCAGCTTTAGAACGTCTACAAATCAAAACCGCTGATTTACTTGAAATACGTCGATTATATCCAATACCTATTAAAGCAATACAATTAAGTTCTAATGATCTATATATTCAAAATTCTAGTTTATCGCCAAAAGCTCCGATAATAACTATAGCAATTAATGTAAA
>JAFGEK010000206.1 GCA_016931625.1 Deltaproteobacteria bacterium
ACTACTAGATACATTAATTATACCTTCATGCAGACGAATTAAATCATTAGCTAAAGCCAAACCGAGACCACTACCATTATGTGTTTTCGTGGTTTTAGCGTCTATTTGATAAAACCGCTTAAAAATATGGGCAATATGTTCGTTGGCTATTCCTGGACCGGTATCACTAACACTAAAATAGATATTATCTTTATCACTATTAGCTCGAATAGTAATTTTCCCGCCAGGCTGGGTAAATTTTATGGCGTTTGATATTAAGTTAGCTGCAACTATTTCTATTTTGTCAGGGTCATAAATACTATCAGGTAATGATTTAAGACCGTCTGTCTCAATAGTTAACCCACGTACTGTGGCATGTGGTTGTGCAGCAGCCACCAATATTTCTAATTGATTTCCAATATTATCTTCAGTAACTCTTAGTTTAAGATGTCCTGCTTCAATTTTTGTTGCATCTAAAATAGCATTTACTTGCCGAAGCAATCGTTGCGCATTTATACGCATACTTGCATAAACCGCGTGTTTTGCAGTGTCTGATTCGGTTTCGAGTAATTTTCCTAAAGGACCCAAGATTAGCATTAGTGGTGTACGCAATTCGTGGCTAATATTGGCAAAAAACCTAGTTTTCGCTTCATCTAATGCTTGTAAATCATTATTTGCTTTTTCGAGTTTCAACCGAAGAAGGACATCATGAAGAAGTTTTTTGCGGTTAAAGTGACTTGCGCAAATAGCAAAAACGCTAGTTGTAGCTAGAAAAAATACTTTTGGAATAATATAATTAAGTGAGGAGTCGCCGTATATTATAAAATTAGTAGTTATAAAAATAGACAAAATTGTTGTAGCAAAAATACTCATTGCCAGAGTTGACCAAGGTAAGTAGAAACCAACTACAGCAAGTATAATTATTAGTCCGATATAATAGTCTGTAACAAAACCACCTGCAAGAATGGTCATAGTTATTATTATCAAAGAAGTAGAGTATACGATTAGCGCAGATAATGAAGAAATGAAACGTTTGCCGATATTAGTATAAGTAGCGCCAAGACAGATTAAAGCGAGACTAACCTCGATAATTCGCAAAAGTATAAATAAACGAGCATCATAGGGATATCTGATAAAGTCTAGAAGGCCGAAAATCAGGAATATAGGCGAACCTGACCATACTAATAATCTTGTGCCTTCAATTAATAATCTATTATTCTCTTTATTAAATTCTTGTTCTACTGAAGATGCTTTTAAAAAAAATGTTGGATCATTAAGCGATCGCTTTATTGCTTGTTTCGTCGCGAAACTATCATGAATTCTTGTTTTTTTGGTTTTTATTTGCGTCACTTTCGCTAATAAAACTCTCCCCAGCCACTTAGGTACAAACTATATACTCTGACTTTAAGTAGACTACCACAATATATTATAAGAATTATTTATTATTATTTGCGCGAATTGAAACGACTTTGAATTAAGCGTTCAAGTGCTGAAGGCACGCGTTGTGCTAAAACGATTAGGTCACCAATATCTGCGGTAACCCGTTTTTGTGGCCCTGCATCGAGATAAAGTCCAAATATTAGTCGTCCATTAAAATGTATAGGTAGCAATGCCGCTGTTGCAGGGCGTCCACCGCCTAAAGCTGACAGAAATGGTGCATAAGCAGGACTAGGCTGCAGCGGGCCAATAAAATGAGCACCGGTGTTCGCCACTAAACCAAATATTGTCCCTGGAGCTGTAGGCATTAACAATGTATGAAGATGTGTTACATTAACCCCTTCACCAGCACCCATCCATCCAGCCCATAACAATGCTCTTCTGACAAACACAACAACTCGTTTAGCTTTTGATAAAGCAAAACGTAAAAGTACAAGACCAACTTCATCGCGATCATTAGCTAAAGCAAGCGCAGAATTAGCTTCTGCAAATGTCGCAATAGCATCAGGAGGTGCTTCAATGGCGGCTGCTTGGGCGTTGGTTAATGGTGCAACAATAAGTCTTTCATTAATTGGCGGTGGTTGAAAAGTAGGCGCCATCGTGCTGGCTGGAGCAGCACGTGAATCATTAATAATTTTTGCCGCATTATTATTGGAAACCGCAGCTTCTGTTGCCGCAGAAATTGCAGCTTCAGGTGCAATTCCTCTATCACTTATTGTTATATTGCCCAGCTGAACATCATTTAATGAAGATGTTTGAATTTCGCTATTTTGTTTTGTGATAGAAGTTGCGACTTCTGTTTGGCAATTAAGGTTAGATAAATTTTCAGATATTAATGTATCGTTGATATTGTTATTTATAGGGGCTTGGTCATCATTTTTAATGATTACAGGTGATTGTGTACGAATATTACGAATTTTGGATATTTCTCGTTGTACATCAGATACTAAAGAAGATTTTTTACTAAAAATACTTGAGTTATCCGCAGTTGTTCGTGGCACCAACTTTGGTGTCACCCGTTCATTGCTTTGTATACCAAACCAAAAACGAACCGTAGTTGGAATACCATAGATTTTTTCCATTAAGGCGGCTAGTGGAACTTCAGCCAAAAAGAAAGGTTCGACTGGATAGCCACAATGAAATGCAGCTCTGCCTAAGGTTAACAGATCCCAAGGTTCTGAAGTAGCAACCTGCAATACTGAGCCGACAACGCGAATGGGTAGTAATCGTAATTGCTCGATATGTTCTTTAGTAAATAAACGTCGAATTTCTAAATCTGCATTAGCGATGTCACGAGGATCCGCAACTGCAATATTGAGTAATTCGGCTGATATTCGTGTAAGTTCTTTACCATCAACAAAATTTAGCTCCCAGAGATTGGTTGCTAAATGACCACCTAATAACACTTGTTGGCGCAAAGCTTCTTGCAGGCCTTCAGGTCTAATAATACCGTGCTCTAATAAAACTTCAGACAAACGGGCTTCAAAAATATCCTGGCCAAGACGAGGGTTGTCGATATTTACGGTTGTTGGCCTCATTTTTTTGCGCATATCAAGGTAAGCCTACTTGCGGCAACTATTACCGTTCTACCGTATTTATATAATAAAAAGAAAAGCTACTAATTAAAAAAATGTAAAGAATAATTTTTTAACAATCTGATTGGCTAGTAGTCTTAACTTATCTTAATAATTGACTTTATGTTCCAAATTCGTAACCAATCACCTATGTTTATAATTTATTTTGGGTTGAGCATCATTTGTTTATTGCATGGTTCAGCTTTAGCGCAAGAATCAATCAACAATACAGCTAACCTACCGAAAACTAATACAAAGTTATCCTCGCTTTCACATGGAGGATTATATCGTGAAAGCGCAGTACTTGAAGCAACTCTTGATATTCATCGCTTGGCGATGATTGAAATAGCTGTAGCGGCGCAAAAAACTCTTGAAGCTGGCAATCGACCCGATGCTACGCCCATGTCACCTTTACCAGCAGTAGTTACTGAGGTTTTTTCCCGTTTAGCATTTAGTGTTAAGGCAAAAATTCCTGTTGATGCATTACCGGCGATAGTAAAGGCTTATAATGCAGAAGCACTGGCTGCTTTAGATACTTTAGGTCAAGCCGATCGTTTAGGTAAAGTGGCACAACCATTGGGGGCGTATACAAAGGCAATTTCACATTTAGTGTTGCAAGCTGAAGAAATTATTGACCTTTTTTCACGCAACCGACCAATAACTACTCAGATAATTGATCCTGAGTACATGCTCGATGACATTAATAACGCGCTTGATGAATTGACTCGTGCAGAAGCCAGCATTAACAAAATGCAAAAGCAAAATAGGCCATTAGGTGATTATTTACAGCCCTTTCTTCGACTTGAGATTGCTCTTGGTCGTACCTTGGATTTGATTGCTCTAGCACAAGAAGCCGGAGTCCATATCGGTTTTGAAGCACATTTATCAACTCAGAGTTTGGCAACAACCATAAAAACAGTTCGTTCTCATCTTGATAAACTAAAAGTCACATTATCTGCAATGCAACAAAAACCGTTGGCCTTAGAAGGTATCCTTACCGCAGTAGTTACAAAAATCGACGATTCTGCACTAAATAAGGCTCACCTTTTTTGGCAAGCACCAAATCCTGCTCATCCTCCAGCGGTTTTGCGGGTTTACCGACAGCTAAATAAGCAGCAAATGATGGCGTTTGTTACTGACACGCTTACTTGTGATTCAAATGATAACATTACTGCACAAAACGACGCTGATAAGATGTTAGCAGAGGTAGATACTCAACCAAAGCTAGTCGCTGAGATTGCTCGGGGTAGGTCCAGTGTTGATGATACTATAAAAGATACAAAATTATCTTACGCCATTTGGCGTTATCGAGTTGTACCAGTAAATGCCTTTGGGATTGAAGGTAAAGGTCTTGAAGCTATAGCATCATTTGTACCCCCATCTCTTGAACCACCCCCAGTAGTTTATGCTTCTTTAAGCAATAGTAATCCCGCCAGCGCTTCATTTTATTATGATGGCGATTTAGTAAAAGTAAGTTGGTTGCCATCACGTAACGAATTACCGACACTAACACCTGAAGTGAGCAAATGGGCGACGACATATAATTTGCCAGTGGTTAATAGTTATCATATCAAACGCGTTTCAATAAATAACGAAATCGAGATAGGAGTTGTACAAGTACCAGCTCATAGTATTACCGACCGGCCAACTTTAGATGAGCTTGATAATGGGATAACTTATATAGTTGAAGCCCAAGCTGAATCAGGGCAGTTGAGTCAAAGCAAACCTTGTGCAACTGCAAAAATTCATGCCAATACTAAGGTTTCATTTTCTTTAGCAAAAGCAGGAATTGCTTATGTTGCGCATCCAACTGAGGTTGAGCGTCAAACTCTTAAGAGTTATGAAAATCAAAAAGTTTTAAAGCAAGCATTAGCATCATTTTCTGCTCTTTCAGCAGTTGCACAACAATCTATACGTGATCAATGGTGGACATCACTTGCAAAAATAACACGAACCAAACTTTTAGAAAATTGGCCTGATTATGTATCCAAAGATTACAAACATCAGTGGTGGCAAGAAGCCGTTTTTCATCTAACTAAACGTGATAAGCCATGGGTTATTGTAGAATTATGGTTTTTAGAACAACCGCCATATATGCAACGCGAGGTAGATCGTTGGTGGAATTTACTTGACCAAAACACTAAATCTGGTGCGGTTAATAATTGGTATGCAAAATTAGATAAAAAACATCGACAGTGGGTTGATGAAAAAATAAATAGTGGGGCTGAGAGTGTATTTCGTCCAGTACGAGTTCTTGCCTGGTTATCATCACGCGATGAAAGTGAAAAAGAACGTATAAATGATTGGTGGCAAGAACAAAGCAGTGAAAGGCGTTCACAGTTATATAAAGAGTGGTCAACTGATCTGGCAAAAGTAGTTCGTCATAGTTTACGTTGGCCTGAATTAATAAATCGTGACGAACAAGAAAGAGCTGATTTACTTATACACGCTGCACGAGATTTACCAGATGGATTGTTGCCGTACATGCTTGCTTGGCAAAAATGGCAATCATTAAAACCGCAAGAGTTAGAAAAAACTATTACTACCGAGATTACTTGGTGGCAGCATGTAAGAAGTTGGGTTCGTTATTCTTTACGCCCTTTAGATCGTGCGCTTGGCTTTCATTTATGGATTATCAGCGGTTCATTTGTTCTTATTATTGTTTTGGCTGTGGTAATTAATAAAAAGCGTAAACAACGAATGCCAAAATTACGCAATCGACGGATTACTTCATAGGTAAATAAAGTGAGTAGTAAGTCACAATCTCTGTGGGTTCGTTTGCGTGATTTGCCTTTGTCTTACGAAGATAGTGAGCCTGCTAAATCTTTGCAGCAGATGGCAGCAAAGCGCTTAGGAATAAAAGTATCTGCAATTATAAACTTACGAATAATACAGCGAGCGCTTGATGCTCGGCATCGTAAACCAAGATATGTATATGCAATTGATTTAGCACTAGTTTCGCAGTTAGCTCAGCGTTTGTTGGCGCGTAAACGCGTTGAATCTGTAGCAGAAATCAAATTACCCAATATACATTTTAAATCTATTCCAGATGGCCCAAGACCGATAGTAGTTGGCAGTGGCCCAGCTGGTTTATTTGCTGCGTTAATTTTAGCAAAGGCAGGCTGGCCACCTGTTATTATTGAACGTGGCAAAGATGTCGACGCTCGGGCTCATGATGTTAGCCGATTATATCGTGAAGGCATCCTTGATCCTAACTCTAATGTTTGTTTCGGTGAGGGTGGGGCTGGTACGTTTTCTGATGGCAAACTGCATACACGTATAAACGATCCACGCGTACGTTTTGTACTTGAGACCTTGGTAGCTAATGGGGCCATTAACGATATCCTTATAGATAATCGTCCGCATTTAGGTACAGATCGCTTAATCCGTTTGCTGCGTTCTTTTCGTTTACATCTGAATAATCTTGGCGTTACTTTTCGTTTTAATTGCAATGTTGCTGGTTTTAAAATTCAAGATCAGACTCTTAACGGATTAACGCTTGATAATGGAGAGCAACTTGACACTAAAGCAGTGGTTCTTGCAACTGGACATTCAGCTCGTGATGTATGGGAACATATAAATAGGGCAGGTATTAATTTAGAAACACGTCCATTTGCTGTTGGTTTTCGTGTTGAACATCAGCAAGCATGGCTAAATGAAATTCGCTATGGCAAAGCAGCTAACCTATCAGAACTCCCAGCCGCTGATTATCGTTTAACTTACAATGAACGTTTAGCAAATGGCCGTGGCGTATATTCATTTTGTATGTGTCCGGGTGGTATGGTGTTGCCAACACCTACACGCCCACAAGAATTATGTATTAACGGGATGAGTAGTTCTTATCGCTCTGGCCGTTTTGCTAATAGTGCCATTGTCGCCACGGTAGACTTCGTTGATTTTAAGGCGTTTTTACATCATGGTGTTTTTGCTGGTGTGGCTTTTCAAGAGGCTATTGAACAAACAGCTTATAGCGCAGGTGGTGGTAATTTTGGTGCGCCGGCTATGCGGATCTCTGACTTTATGCATAAACGCCCATCTTCAAGCTTACCAGCAACTAGTTATCTTCGTGGTCTTGCGGTTGCCGATTTGAGTAATTTATTTCCAGCACCAATTATAACCGCTTTAAAACAAGCCCTTTCAAGCTTTAATCGAAAAATGCCGGGCTTTATTAGCAATGACGCTACGATAATAGGTGTTGAGACGCGCACAGCATCTCCTATTCGTTTGCCTCGTGATAAAGATTTTCAAGCAATCGGATGCAAGGGCTTATATCCAGTAGGTGAAGGTATGGGTTATGGCGGTGGCATTGTTAGTGCGGCTGTTGATGGCATACGTGCAGCTCAAGCGATGCTTTTAGCTACTGGTGCTACTATAATGAGATAAAATGAAAATGTATAAGTTTGTGTATGGTTATCTGCCAAAGTAGGTGTGGCGGTAATAAATGATTACATTTAATATTTTTTCAATGTGATAAAATACTATTTTAAAGAATTGTCTTCTAAACATTAAATGCCAGAGTGTCGTTTCTGCTTTTGTGCTTCACATTTTTAAAAGTTTCAAGGAGAGGTGGGGCGATGATACGTAAATTGCTGGGGCTTCTGTTTGTAGTATCTGCGTATGGATGTATTGAAATTGTTTTGGTCACTGAAACCAGTTTTAACTCACAAGTTCAAGTAGGCTTTGGTGGTTTAGCTGGTGAATGTAGTGGCACAGCAGTTGTTAATACCAATTCTGGCCAAACATCGGTTACGCGCAGATTAAATGATAACGGAAGTTGTGCAATCGAGATTACATTTACGACAACACTCATTAAAATGGCTGATTTACGTAAACAAATAGAAGATAAAATAAAAGAACAAGGGCGCAATCCAAATGATGTTGATCTTAAGATAACAAGCCCCAGTGCAATCAACATTAACAATATGATTATTGATGGGGTTGATTTACCGGGTACATCTTGGAGAGTAGATTTGAGTATGCTTGGCAGTGAGCTTGCCGCAATAAGTGGTGACGATGTGTCAAAAATATCTCAAGAAACAATTAACATTCCATTAAGTAACGACAATATCACCACTCTTAATGTCGCTTATAAAGAAGGAAGTGATGTTGCAGTAAATGGAACGTTTACTTTTGAAAATATATCTGCTTCAGCATTGCAAGAACTTCCGCAAAACATACCGGTATTTCTGTCTTTAGATGTTTTAGCTCAAGTGCATGCTGAAGCAACATTTGAATTATTTTAAGCAAATACTTTGCTAGTAATAATTTTTCGCGCTTTTTAAAATTATAACTATCTTAAATATCAATACTTAATTCAATTAACATGTTAATATTAGCTTAGGTTGATTTCCTTTAGCGATTGCTAACCTGATTCTCATATTAGATAGTGAGATATGTAAAGTGTAACGGAGGCAACGACCAACATGTTTGGTATTGGGACTACAGAGATTCTTATTATTTTAGCGCTACTTTTCTTAATATTTGGAGCACGACGATTACCAGAACTTGGCAAAGGATTAGGTGAGGGTTTGCGTGGTTTTCGCGATGCTTTTAAAGGACAACAGCCACCTTCACAAACACCAGCAAAACAGGAATCAGTTGATACAGATAGAAATAAGCAAGATAACAAATCAGATAATAAAGTGTAAAAAGATATTGTGTACAATGGCGATCATGTTTTTTTCATGGATTATCAAACATTTTGTATTTTTTTATTGACTGAGCGAAGTGAGACCCATATATACGCCAACCTCGATGACGGGTCGCCGAGGTAGTAAAGCACCAGCGGCCTTAGAACGGGTCTTTGAAAACTGAATAGTGAGCGCCATTTAAGTAAGGTGCGTGCGGGTCGTTGAAAGGCATTATTTTAATGCTGAGTAGATAGCTCGGACGATGCTAAGAATCGTCTTTAGAGTCATTCCTATTTTTAAGGATCAGTTCTGCAATTTAGATTGTAGAGCATACTCCACAATTTTGTCGGAGAGTTTGATCCTGGCTCAGAACGAACGCTGGCGGCGTGCCTAACACATGCAAGTCGAGCGCGAAAGGCCCCTTCGGGGGACGAGTAGAGCGGCGCACGGGTGAGTAATACGTGGGTAATCTACCCTTTGGACTGGGATAACCCGGGGAAACTCGAGCTAATACCAGATAAGACCACACAGCGAAAGCTGGGTGGTAAAAGTGGGGGATCTTTTCGGAGACCTTATACCAAAGGATGAGCCCGCGGCCCATCAGCTTGTTGGCGGGGTAATGGCCCACCAAGGCTAAGACGGGTAGCTGGTCTGAGAGGATGATCAGCCACACTGGAACTGAGACACGGTCCAGACTCCTACGGGAGGCAGCA
>JAFGEK010000207.1 GCA_016931625.1 Deltaproteobacteria bacterium
GCACCTGTTGCTGTTATCATTGCGGCTTCAACATCACGTACGCTTAAACCGCGCACCCACATTTCTCTTACTATTTCTTCTAGTACTTGACTGCGGGAGCCTAAATTCTGTCATATTTTTGAACGATATGGTTATTCACTATCTCGTACTTGCGGCAATTTTACTTTAAGAACACCTTCGGCGGTTTTTAATGTACCGTTTTCATATCCATTGCGTTGACCAGTATTTTCATCGTCTTGGCGCTCATAACGGCAACGACCAAGGAATTCTGTTTGTTCATGCTCAAGCAGTTCTTGAATAACTTTTTCTGTGGATAAGCGTACTAACTTACTGATCATCTCTGAGCCGCTGTTAGTTTGCGTATTGTCGTTTAATAATGCTTTCAAAGCTTGTGCTTTTTCTTCACTTGGGGGATTTCTATGCATGACGTGTAGTGCTCCTGTTGGCGTTTTTGAAACTTTGATAACTTCTTAATACCAACCGATGTGCTGCACGTCGCCTCTTTTTTTATTTACAGGAACTTTAGGGCATAACCTTATTTAGTTTTATAAGGCGGTATTTGGTATTTTACATGCTATACAAATTTAAACATATGCGCTAATTTATTCTACACGCATGTTATCTGGTGAGAACTTTATGCAATTACTTTCAGAGCGCCCATTATTTATGCATAGCCTCTTTCGTGTTTTATCAGAATCAATTCGCGGCCAGCTTGATCGTATTGCTTTAGGCAAACGCAGCGATGCCAGCTATTAGCTATTAAATTATAACAACGTAGCTAAAAGTCATTTATTTGAATAATAATTATTATTACTACTCAGGTATCCAGGAGAAAGAATTCAGTATCCCCAGAATACACTGAAGACAGCGCTATTAATTGGTGAGTTAATTATCAGAGCCAAAAGTTACTCCCTTTTAATAAGCTAATAATTTATAACTACAGTTATTTCTTATCTGTGTTAGTTTTAGCTTTATTTGTCTGCAAAATGCTCGTTGATCATAGTGCTCATTAAATTATAATCAACATATTTATTTAAGGTTTGCCAATCTTTAGCGCGATAATACTGATTTACAAATTTACCTAGATAGTATTTACCATTTATCGGATATCTAACATATGTATCTAATATTATGTGATGTTTTCCATCAGGGGTGTTTTTAGGTATTTGTTGAATTATTTCATCAGGGTAGCGATCTTTAAAAACAAGGCTTCCATTACGTATTTCAATAACTATTTCTGCACGAGAACTATTTTTAACGGCAGCATGATGCAAGACAAAATCCCCAGCTTCCATTTTACTCCAGCAATACATAGCCTTACCTTTATCAACCTTAACAACTATAGCTGTACGCACTGGAAATCTGTGACCATCATTGGTAACAAAAATTGAAACCATAATATCATCTTCTTTTATTTTTTCTTTTGGCATTATAGGCCGTATATCACCGCAGTTTAGCGCCGCCATTAAATTATTGGTTAATGAGTTATCATTTAATTGTTTTACCTTTTCTAGCCAAGGTATATTAGTATAATCATCACTATCGCCTTGACATCGGCTAAAAACACAAGAAAAGCAATTAGGTTGATTATCAGCTGGAAATAAATTTATTGACCAACCTGATAAGGTTATCTCAGCCACAAATTCACTAGGATCAAATATTGCTTCGTGTTGACCGGCAGGGACCATATAGTTTAATGGTAACGAAGGAAGATCGGTATTTACTGGCGTACTTTCAAGGGCGCCACCTTTACTGCCATCAAAATTTATTGGGTAAAATTCATAGTGTTTAGTGACTTTGTCGGTGCCGAATTGAGGTTTATCAACAATATCAAAATAATAATATTCTTTTGACGAATAAACACCAGCAACAGCATAGCTTATTTTATTATTATAAAATATAATATCATTAATATATTTAAAAGATTGGCCTGTTAAAGCATTGCGCATAGTGCCATCAATAAAAGGTACGGCAAAGTTTTTATATTGTTGTAATTGCTCTAAAAAGTCTTTGTCAGTTACCGGTCTTGATGAATCAGCAATTTTAGTTAACAGATGTTTGGCGCAGGGCAATATGCCGAATGTAACTAATTTTGGGATTTGCTGATTTATTTTTTCAGATGCTATTAAAGCATCTTTGCGCGTGATGCCTTTCTCTTTTAAGGTTTCAATTTGCTCAGGCGTAAATCCAGCTTTGGTAAATATCTGGTGAAATAGGTCATTTTTAGGCGCATTGCCTACTAGATTATCGCTGATTTTTTTTATTGATACACCAACATCTTTATTGCCAACTGCAATAGCGTGAATGTTTGCTCCATCTGGCGATTTAGTTGCTAATTTTATTTTGCCGTTGTTTTCTAAAACATCAGGCATTAAGTGAAGATCAAATTTTGCCCCAGATTCGCTAGGTTTTTTAAATACAACAACATCTTGATGAGGAATTACAGTACCTGTTGAACAGGCAGCCCATGCTTCTTCTTCTGATACATTATAGATGGGAAAATGTTCAGCTTTTATCGCTGGAATAGGAGATAAGGCAAGTTTTTCAGCACCATTAGCCATTAATTAACCTTTTTCGCATTTATAATTTTAAAAGGCTCGATTGTTATCGTGAAATAATCATATTAGTTGCTAACTAATTGATATTTTTTAAAAAAATACTGCTATAAATTAAATATTAGCTATATACAAAAGCCTAGCAATTACGGCATGTTAAAATTATGAATCGAGCAGCTGATTGGCTACATCAGGCCGAAGAAGATTTTTTATGGGCAAAAGATACCTATAACTCTAATCGTTTTTCCCAAGCATGTTTTGTATGTCAGCAGTGCGGTGAAAAGGCTCTAAAAGCTTTATCATTATCTCGTGGATTTGAGCGTGTAAAAAGTCATTTTATACTTGATATCGCACGCGCCTTAGAAATTAATAGCGAGATAGAAGAAGCTGCAAAGCGTTTAGACTTATATTACATAAGTACTCGTTATCCCGATGCACTTCCTTCTGGTGCCCTATTTGAGTTTTTTACCAAAGCGCAGGCTGAAGAAGCATTAGATTTTGTGCGAAAAATTTTGCAAGTGGTTCGTGATGAGATGAGGTCTTAATTAAGTGACTTCTTTGATTTTGCAAAAAAATATACGTGACCCTTTATATGGACACACTGCCGCGAGCTTTGAAACTGCGCTTAAAGAAAAGCTAAAGAATAGAGTTGAAACGGCCTATTTTTTTGGTAGTTACGGTACAGATGCTTTCAATGCAGATAGTGATATCGATTTAATTTTAATCAAACAAACTGATGTGTCATTTTTTGAACGAGCAATTGAATTTTTAGACCTATTAGATATTGTGCCATGCATTGATATTCTTGTTTATACTCCAGAAGAGTTTCATCGTCTTACTGCTGACCCTTCACCTGGATTTTGGCAATCAGTAGTTGCAACTTTAAGAATATTATAAAACGTGCACCCTGCTTGCTTTAAAGCAATGCGATATTTACCATAAGCAGTAGCAGCTCAGCGGTCATTCTAGTCTATAAATACAAATTGAATATTAATTCTTGCAGACTAGACGGTAAAACTAGACGCTTGACGGTCGGTTTGCTTTGCGGTGTTTACCTTTCATAACGATATCATCAATAATGCGAATAACTTTTTACATGAGGTCTTCACCGCGGCGTGTTTCAGATATAGCTACTGCGATATATAGTTTATCGCCATGACGGATAGAGGGTTTTCGCGCAATGTCTAATCTGCCTTGGTGGCGGCGCCGCCGGTGGGAGGATAGCTCACGGCGATATACTAAAAATACTGCGTGATGCGGTGACGGCGGCCGGGCAGCCCGAATCTTTCAGCCACAGCAACAGCTCTTGGTGCCGGTGGTCTTATCCGCTCCCGCGCGGCAGGTAGAAATGCCCAGCAAGGTATAAGCCGGACAAGTGCCGAAGATGCCGGTAAGCAAGGGAAGCAGGCCGATTAAGCCCCAGTAAGTATGCGGTCCGATAACGATAAGGCTCAAGAGCGCGAGCCCGACAATGATCCTCAGCACGCGATCGACGATATGCTCGTTTTTAGGGAAGATTTTCGCCAGCATAACGATCTCCTAGTTTATGCGGTGAAGGCTACCGCGGATTATAAAAATTGCTCTGTTATTGTATTAGATTCAAAATCTGGCAAAAGGATGCGCCGCTGGCTGGCTGATCAGCGGAACCAAACGGAATGAGCGACAAACTGACTTCGCTTTACGTTGAAGTAATAATCTAATTTCGTTTGATACTAAATTAGGGACACTAAATCACAGCTTAGCTGAACTATTTAATGCTTTTTATGAGTGCGTATGGAAAATTCAAATGCGCTAATGAATTACGGTGTAATAATATACTGAACGCCAATTAAAACAGAGATCCCTTCTTTAACTTGTGCATCACCAGTTTCAGATGAATATAAAGCCTTGGCGGCATACAGATGATTAGTCAGATTGCGAAAGGTTAATAATAGATTTAAGTTTGGATAAGGTGTGTAAGTGGAATTAAGATTGATTTCCCAAGGCCAATTGCGTTGTTCTTCAAAATAGCGGATGGCTCGTTCAGTTTCAGCAACGCTGTGTGAATAATATGGCGCTGGGCCAACAAACGCTTTAGAAAAAATGTATTTTGCGGTTAGTTCTGGAATGATATCAAAGCTAACGGCAACGCGCGGGCTAAGCGGAATCGTATCTACACGCGAATCATAATTACTACGCAAACCCCCAATAATACGTAAGCTTAAACCTGGAGCTATTTGCGTACCTCAACGCTTCAATTCGGCTCTGGGGTTGGCCAGAATTTTACGCTATTGAAAAAACTAGCACTCTGGCATGACGAAGATGCTAGCGATGACACAGGTGAAGACCGCTTAAGTCAACAAGAGCCCTTGTTAGCGACTTTAGCTGCAGC
>JAFGEK010000208.1 GCA_016931625.1 Deltaproteobacteria bacterium
CATGGCCTATTTTAAATTACCAAATGGTTTTTGCATAAAACGATGCAATCATTTGGTCTTTGCTAACTAGTGGTAAATTATAAAGTTGCGCCATTGCCACAATAGTACGATTAACCGGGTCGCGATGTTCCCATGGTAGAGCAAGATTAGCTAACCATAACTCAACATCGACTGAAATAATTTCAAGCCAATCAAGACGCTGCAAGCGTTGTATATATGATGGTAAATCGAGAGGTAGAGTCAAAGCACCACGTTTTATTTTAATACCGAGTTCCCACAATGAAATAGAACATACTAAACCGCCCATTTCTTCCATTTGATGACATGCATCAAGCGCTCTTGCTGATAAATGTTGAGTATCAAGAGTAAACCAAAGCAAAGTATGAGTATCTAACGCAGCAAAAGCCATAGTAAATTAGCTTTCAGGCCATTCATCTATCGTAGAAGCTAAAATATCGCTGTGATACTTAACTTGGCCGTTAATATTACTAAATATGGTTTTGGTTTTTTCTTTTTTCTTTAGTGGTACTACTTTCAGTACAGGAACACCATCGCTAGTAACGATTAACTCTTCTCCAGTTTTTTCTACTTCGCGAAAATATTGTAACATTTTGGCTTTTAAGGCGCTTTTAGATACTTGTCGCATAAGTAATACCTAAAAAGTCATTATCCTGACCATAGTCATAACTATAGTCATTTTTATTAAAAAAATCAATTCAAAATTAGACTGATCAAATGACAAAATATTAATTGGCAACCCAAAACCATCCTGATACCTATAGAAACCATATGTAAATCTATATAAATGAAGAAATTTTGGTTGAAAATTGAACTACTTATATTTGCGATCAGGCTTTTTTAAGCTTTATGCAGAGTGTAAGTACAATCATGAAAAAACTTGGTGAATCATAATGGCAAGAGTATTTTTGGCAGTCAGTTATATTTTATTTTTTATAGTGACCTTTGCATTCACCCCTTTAATGGCAGCCGTGCCGGATAAACCAGTAACAGCAAAAGAAAAACCAGCAGTTAATAAAAACAAGAAACCTCCGCGTAAAACTATCAAAACTCGACGTGACTCAGTATTAGACGGTGATATGTTGCTGCCAGCGCCAGTTGATTTGCGTAGTTCTGCAGAACGGATACGAGATAAAGAAATGCAATTACATTTTTCGCGTTTGGCTCAGCTTGACGTAATTGAAGAAATAGCTAATCAGCGTGACGATACTAAAATGGCAGAATGGTGTGAACAAGTACGACGTAACGAAGTACAGCGTCATCAAAAAGTTATGATAGCTATGAAGCGCGCGGCCATGAATGCCCGTATTATTACAACCGGAGTTGATCAATGAAACAAATAGCCATATGCATTGCTATTTGTATGTTTGCAGGTTGTAATCAAGGCAATAATACACCAAATATAAATGAGCAAAGCAGCAGTGAAAAAAATGAAAAGGCGGCATTAAAAACCTTATCAAAAGCAGACACCCAAGAAGTTAATGCAAATGAAGATGATTCTCAGACAGTTGCTAAAAATAACAACGAAGAAGCAAATGAAGATATTAATGAAGATATTGATGATGCAAATGCAAAAGAGAAAATAGTTTTATTGCCCGATAATGTCCCTGCTGGCGCACCTTTTGCCTCAACAATTGCAGCGGCGATGGCTGAAGTTACTCAAGGTAAAGCGGTGGAAACCAAACGTATATATCGAGCCGCATATGAAAATGCATTGAGAGATATTAATGCGGATAATGTAAAAGATCGCTTGCGCGAACTTGAACACCAAATAGATAAGGAGCGTCAGAAACTACCATGAAATTAGCAGTAGGTATTGATTTGGGTGGTACCACAGCAAGGGCTGCATTGGTTGATGAAAACGGTAATATTATTAAGGATGCTCGGGCTTTATTATCAGATTACACACCAGCGGCAGTAATCACTCAACTTATTGGATTAATAAAAGGGCTGGATAGCAAGGGTCTGTCTTATCCGGCAGCTATGGGTATTGCCGCACAGTTATGGGTTAAAACCGGCATTGTGGCAGTATCTCCCAACCTAGGTTGGAAAGATGTTGCTTTTGGTGACATGCTGAAAGAGGCATTTGGACAACAAATTAGGTTAGTTAATGATCTTGATGCGATAACGGTGGGCGAAGCGCGCTGTGGTGCTGGTCGTGGTGAGCAAGATGTGCTTTGTATGTTTTTAGGTACCGGCGTAGGTATGGGGGCAATATGCCAAGGTTTGTTACTTGAAGGTGCCGATGGGTTAGCAACCGAACTCGGGCATATTAAAGTTGCCTCCCCAAAAACCGGACGCGCATGCGGTTGTGGTGAACGTGGATGTGTTGAAGCTTATAGTTCTGGTCGTCATTTACCAGAGCTCTTAGCCGAAAAGGTGAAAAGTGGGTTGTTGAGCCCATTATTTGACTCGGTGGCAGGTGATTTAAGTAAATTAAATGCAGTCAATATTGAAGCTGCCTGTATATATGGTGATAAAGCTGCTGATGCTCTGTGGAATGATATTGCTGAAAAACTCGGTTTAGCGACGGCAAATGCAATTACTATACTTAATCCGCGCGTGGCAATTTTAGGTGGTGGTGTATTAGTATTAGCACCAACTTTACGCCAACGTATAGTACAAGTTATTAAAGATAATACTGCACGTCCGGCACTATCCAAGCTTGAAATTCGTGATACTGAATTAGGTGATAAAGCTGGGCTGGTTGGCGCGGGGTTGTTAGCACAACCAAGCAATTAAGGGTAAGTAGTGCTATCTTTATTTCATCTAGGAGTTATACACAATGCGTAATTTTTTTTATGGAGTTCTTGCGCTTTTTATTATGGCCATTATGACCACTTTACCAGTCGTAGCTGCAACAAATCCTAGAGTAGCAATTGAAACTACCAAAGGCACGATTATTATTGAATTGTTTGCTGATAAGGCTCCTATTAGTGTTAAAAATTTTCTCGATTATGTTGATGCTAAATTTTATAATGGCACGATTTTTCATCGTGTGATTCCTGGGTTTATGGTGCAAGGCGGTGGTTTTACGAAAGATTTTGCAAAAAAACCTACGCGTGAGCCAATAAAAAATGAAGCTAAAAATGGTGTTGCAAATAAACGTGGTACACTAGCCATGGCACGTACAGCTATTGTTGATTCAGCCACCGCACAGTTTTTTATTAATGTTGCGGATAATGAATTTTTAAATCATCAAAATGATTCACAATATGGTTATGCCGTGTTCGGCCAAGTAATTGATGGTATGCGCATAGTTGATGCTATTGTTGCTTCAGAATGTATTTGCCCTTCAAGATCGCAGGAGCAATGTACTGCTAATATTCCTCCCGGCATGCGTGATGTGCCCAAAGAAGCGATCATAATAATTAAAGCTTCTCGTGTAAATTAGGGGGTGCCCCCTAGAAAGGCCCCTTAGTTAATGGCAACAATATATCCCTTTCGAGCTTTGCGACCAGTACCAAAATTGGCAGCACAAGTAGCTTCAGTACCTTATGATGTAGTTAATTGTGACGAAGCAGCAAAGTTGGCTTTTAATAATCCCTATTCATTTTTACATGTGACTAGGCCAGAAATTGATTTAGCTACTGATATCGATCCACATAGTGAGGCTGTGTATAAAAAAGGGGCACAAGCATTAACTGCTCTACGTGATAATCATATTTTAATACAAGATGAACAACCGTGCTTATACGCTTATCAATTAATAATGGGCAGTCATAAACAAACTGGCGTGGTTTTATGTGCGGCAGTTTCTGATTACGAACAAAACATTATTCGCAAGCATGAGTTTACTCGCCCTGATAAAGAAAATGATCGAGTGCGTCACATGCAAGCTCTTGGGGCTCAAACTGGCAAAGTATTTTTGTGCCATAAAGACTCAGAAACGATTGCTCAAGAATTAAAGCAAGTCACAGCAAATGAACCAGTATACGATTTTATCGCTGAAGATGGGGTACAACATCGTTTATGGGTGATTGATAATTCTGATTCTATTGCAAATATCGTTTCAGCATTTGCTGCTGCAGGTGATATTTATATAGCTGATGGCCATCATCGTTCTGCAGCTGCGGCTCGTTTTGCACAATATAGGCGAGTAGCTGGTGCAGTGCCTGACTCTCAGCAAGAATATGAACGTTTTTTAGCGGTATCATTTCCAGCCAGTGAGATGCAGATATTGCCGTATAACCGAATCGCTAAAGACTTAGCAGGTATGAGTACTGCAGATTTTCTTAACAGTGTGCGAGAGCGTTTTATTGTCAGTGATAGTAAGCCAATAACTACTAAGCCGCAGCAATTTTGCATGTATCTTGAAAATAAGTGGTATTGTTTAGAGGTACGTCCAGGAAGTTGGGATGATACTGATAAAGTAGCACGATTAGATGTCAGTTTATTGCAGCAGCAATTACTTGCGCCGCTTCTAGGCATTAGTGATCCTCGTCGCGATCAACGTATAGATTTTGTTGGAGGTATTCGTGGTGATGCAGAGCTAGAGCGACGTGTGCAACATGGCTGGGCTGTAGCTTTTAAGATGCATCCAACTAGTATTTCTGATTTATTTGCTATTGCCGATGCTGGTTGTGTAATGCCACCTAAGAGTACCTGGTTTGAACCAAAATTACGTGATGGATTAGTAGTGCATTGTTTATAGATAATTATTGCACGGATGATGGCTCACCATCACTACCAGTAACTGTAACAACAACTTGTGATTTTGCCCCGGTTACGGTTGGTTCAGTAGCTTTACTACGGCGTAATAAATCGTCAGGACGATGCAAATCAAGTGCGTGACTAAGCACTGCATCCATATGATCAACAATATGAAATTTAAAATGCTCACGAATATCAATAGGTATTTCTTCAAGGTCTTTAGCGTTCTCTTGAGGAATAATAAGCTCACAAATTTCAGCACGATGAGCAGCCAAAGCTTTTTCTTTTAAACCGCCAATTGGTAGTACTCGGCCACGTAAAGTTATTTCTCCAGTCATTGCGATATCAGGACGAACCGGTATTTTTGTTAAAGCGGAAACTAATGCTACTGCCATGGTGATACCGGCTGACGGACCATCTTTAGGCATAGCGCCTTCAGGCACGTGAATATGAATATCAAGACTGTCATAAAATTCAGGTTTAATTCCCCAAACACTAGCGCGTGAGCGTACATAACTCATAGCAGCACGGGCTGATTCTTGCATAACATCGCCCAATTTACCGGTAATAGTAAGCTTACCCTTACCAGGCATTGTTGAAACTTCAATGTGTAAAATTTCACCACCCATTTGCGTCCATGCCAAGCCGGTGGCCATACCGACTTCGCCTTTTTCTTCACGTTTATCGGGACGAAACTTAGGAATACCAAGAAATTTGCGTATTAACTCAGAGGTTACATTGAAACTTAGTGAATCATTTGTATTGGAGTTAGTAGTGTCTGAACTAGTTTCAACTAAAGCGCGTTGTTTAACCACCTCGCGAGCAATTTTACGGCAAGTGCTCGCGATTTCACGCTCCAGTGTACGTACACCAGCTTCGCGAGTATAGAGCTGAATTATGTCGGAAGTGGCATCGTCGTTCCAAGTAATAGCAAAAGAGTCGATACCGTTTTCACGTTTTTGTTTTGGTACTAAATAACGCTTAGCAATAGCCATTTTTTCTTGCTCGGTATAGCCAGCAATACGAATAATTTCGAGACGATCTTCAAGCGCTGGGGGAATACCTTGCATAGTATTAGCAGTACAGACAAACATGATGTGTGAGAGATCGTAGTCCATATCAAGATAATGATCATTAAAGGTATTATTTTGTTCGGGGTCTAAAACTTCAAGTAGTGCAGCCGAAGGATCACCACGAAAATCCGTTGACATTTTATCGATTTCATCTAACAGAAAGACTGGGTTTGAGGTGCCGGCACGTTTGAGTGATTGAATGATTTTTCCTGGCAAAGCACCTATGTAAGTACGGCGATGACCACGAATTTCGGCTTCATCACGTACGCCACCCAAAGATTGGCGTACAAATTTGCGTAAAGTTGCACGTGCAATAGATTTGGCAAGAGAAGTTTTACCTACACCAGGAGGACCAACCAAGCAAAGAATAGGTCCTTTCATTTTTTCAACAAGTTTTTGCACAGCTAGATATTCTAAAATACGTTCTTTCGGTTTTTCTAAGCCATAGTGATCTTCTTCAAGAATTTGTTCGGCATGTATGATATCAACTTTATCTTGTGAATATTCTTGCCAAGGTAAGGATAAACACCAATCAATATAATTACGAACTACCGTCGCTTCAGCACTCATCGGCGACATCATGCGAAGTTTTTTAATTTCCTTTTCTATTTTCTGCTGAACTTCTTCATTTATTTGTTTGCTTTTAAGTTTTTCTTCAAGTTCGTTAATTTCATTTTTAAATTCATCGCGTTCACCAAGTTCTTTTTGAATCGCGCGCATTTGTTCGTTGAGATAGTATTCTTTTTCGGTTTTCTCCATTTGCTTTTTAACACGCGAACGAATTTTACGTTCTACTTGTAAAATTTCAATTTCGCCCTGCATTAGCTCATAGAGTTTTTCAAGACGATCACGAGCTGATTCCATTTCAAGCATGGCTTGTTTATCGGGATGCTTCACCGGCAGGTGAGCTACAATAGTATCAGCTAATCGTCCGGGCTCTTCGATAGCCTTAATATTTAGTAGAACGTCAGGTTGCAGTCGACGAGAGATTCGGGCGTAGTTATCAAATGTTTCATGAACTGCGCGCAGTAAGGCATCAAGTTCAATCGAAGCTTCTTGGGTTTCTCTAATTTCTTCAATTTCAGCTAACAGACAGGTAGGGCTCGCAGCAAAGCGAATAATTCGACAACGTTTACGTCCCTCGACCAAAATTTTAACGGTGCCATCAGGACGACGAATGTGTTGCATTATTTGGCCAATGGCACCAACGGTAAAGATATCTTCTGGTTCGGGCTCATTGGTTTTCGCTTTTTTCTGCGCGACTAATAATAATTCTTGAGAGGCACGCATAGCTTCGTCAACGGCATTTATTGATTTTGCGCGTCCGACATATAGCGGTACCATCATGTGTGGAAAAATAACTATGTCGCGCAAAGGCAACAGTGGAAGCAAACGCGTGTTAGTTTTATTCATTAGACACCAATTTAGACAGCTTCTTTTTCTTTTTGATAAACAACTAGTGGTTTTTCTTTGCGGGCGATGACATCCTCAGAGATAACTACTTCGCGAATATTTTTTTGACTAGGAATGTCATACATAACATCAAGCATGGCTTGTTCAAGAATAGCACGTAAACCACGTGCCCCAGTGCGGCGTTTGACAGCTTGTTGAGCAATTGCCTTAAGAGCACCATCTGCAAAGGTTAATAGTACATTGTCCATTTCAAATAGACGTTTATATTGACGTACTAATGCATTGCGAGGTTCTATTAAAACACGTACTAATGCTGCTTCATCAAGTTCTTCAAGAGTAGCTACAACAGGAAGGCGGCCAATAAATTCAGGGATCATGCCAAATTTAAGCAAATCTTCATTAATAACTCGTGAGAGAATTTCGCCTACCGAATGGTTTTGTTTAGAGGTGATCGGAGCACCAAACCCCATTGAACGTGCGCCTAATCGACGCTCAATAACTTGTTCAAGCCCAGAGAAAGCGCCACCACAAATAAAGAGAATGTTGGTAGTATCGATCTGCAAAAATTCTTGCTGTGGATGTTTGCGTCCACCTTTGGGTGGGATACTGGCTACCGTGCCTTCAAGAATTTTTAAAAGTGCTTGCTGCACCCCTTCGCCAGAGACATCACGAGTAATTGATGGGTTTTCACTTTTGCGGGCAATTTTATCGATCTCATCAATATAAACGATGCCACGTTGTGCTCGTTCAATATCACCATCAGCATTTTGCAATAGACCAACAATAATATTTTCAACATCTTCTCCAACATATCCAGCTTCAGTTAGCGAGGTAGCATCAGCGATAGTAAAGGGAACATTAATAATACGAGCTAGGGTTTGCGCTAATAGCGTTTTGCCTGATCCAGTAGGACCAAGCAGCAGAATGTTGGATTTCTGTAGCTCAACATCATCCATACCAATGCGCGTTTCAATTCGCTTATAATGATTATGTACTGCAACAGCTAAAATTTTCTTAGCGCGCTCTTGGCCGATAACATATTGGTCGAGAATTTTTTTAATTTCTGATGGTTTAGGAATTACCTGGCGCTGTTGACCAGCCTGCTCTTCGCTAGAGAGCTCTTCAATCATGATATCATTGCATAGACCTATACATTCATCGCAGATGTAGACCGTTGGGCCAGCAATGAGTTTTTTAACTTCTTTTTGACTCTTGCCGCAAAAAGAGCACACAAGAGAACCGCTATGATCACGTTTATTAGCCAAAACATAAACTCCGCAAGGCAATTATTGCTTATATATGCGAAGATAACTCTTCAACAACTATTGCGCTAGCTACCCATCGTGCTTATTTCTTGTCATCAGATTTAGGAGCATCACTACGTCTCTCAAGTACATGATCAACTAAGCCATACTCTTTAGCCTGTTGGGCTGACATGAAATAGTCACGATCAGCATCTTTGCCAATTCGATCTTGACTTTGCGAGCAATGTTTAGCGAGAATTTCGACCAGTAATTCGCGCATTTTTAGTATTTCTCGCGCTTGGATTTCAATATCAGCAGCTTGGCCCTGACTACCACCTGATGGTTGATGAATCATAACTCGAGAATGCGGTAGGGCATAACGTTTACCTTTAGCGCCAGCAGCTAAAAGTACCGCACCCATACTAGCTGCTTGACCCATGCACCATGTAGCTATAGGCGATTTAACGTATTGCATTGCGTCATATATTGCTAAACCAGCGGTTACTGAGCCACCTGGAGAGTTGATATAGAGATTGACATCTTTATCAGCGTCTTCAGATTCAAGAAATAGCAATTGCGCTACCACTAAATTGGCAATTTCGTCGTTAATTGGTGTGCCAATAAAAACAATGCGGTCTTTTAATAGCCGCGACCAAATATCGTACGATCTCTCACCACGGTGGGTTTGTTCTAAAACATAAGGAACATAGAAGGTCATAACTTTATTAACTCCAACTTAAAGTAATAATTTTAAAATATTACTAAATTGTATCAGCTTCAGCCGATGCTTCTGGTTTTTTAGCATCGTTAGTATCTTCAAAAAATTCAGCATTATCCAATAACAGTTTAATAACCTTTTCTTCTAACAATCGGTAACGTAGTCGTTCGTGGTTATCTGGGTCATTATAGTAACTTTGTACACGCTGTGCATTTTCAGCAAATCCCTTAATAATATTTTCGATTTCGGTCTCGATTTCTTGATCACTCACTTCAAGTTTTTCAGCTTTGGCGATTTCAAATAGCAACATGCCACTACGTACATGCAGCTCGGCACCTTCTTTATTGTTTTCAAGCAGATTTTTCTTTTCTTCTTCACCAAGCTCAAATTGGCGACCCATCATTTGTGCCAAACGTGCGTGGGCGGCGTCAACCATGCGAGCTGCCTGCTCGTCAATCATGCTTTGCGGAACATTAAATGGATTAGCATCGGCTAAAGCTTTAAGAAGTTTTTGTCTTTGTTCACCTTCGGCTTCATGATTTTTTTGGGCGGTTATTTCGCGTTCAAGACGTTCGCGAAGAGCGACAAGATTTTCTTCACCGACATCGCGGGCGAACTCATCATCTAAAGCAGGCAATTCTTTCTTTTTTATTTCACGCAGACGAATGTGAAAACTGGCAGGTTTACCAGCAAGATCTTTGGCATTATAGTCTTCGGGGAAATCAACTTGCACCACGCGCTCGCCAGGTACTTTGGCCCCTAAAAGACCCTCTGATATTTGCGGTAAATAAGTAGAACCACCAATTTCAATCAGAGCATTTTCGGCTTTGCCACCTTTAAAGGGTATGCCACCCATAGTGCCTTCATAATCAACTAAGACGATATCGCCTTTTTCTACGGTATCGCGGATCAATACCGGTACTAATTGTGCGGCTTGGGTACGCATGTTTTCAAGTTGGGTGTCAATTTCACTTTCATTAACTTCAATTTTAACTTTGGCTACTTTGAGACCCTTATAAGTTTTCAACTCTATTTCAGGTTGTACTTCAAATTCAGCAGTGTATTTAAAATCAACGTCTCGTTCGAGTTCTTGCATATGAATGCGCGGAGCACCAACAGGGGCAAGTTTGTTTTCGTGAATAGCTTTAATAAGACTCTGTTCAATCAAACTTTCACGCACCGCATTTTTTATTTGGGGGCCGTAGTGTTGTGCAACTACACCGGACGGAATTTTACCTGGCCTAAAACCTGGAATTTTGGCTTCTTTGGCAAATTCTTTGGTTACTTTATCAAAAGTTTTTTTAACATCATCATTGGGGATGTTGATCGAAAGTTTGCGCCCAAATTGGCCGACTTGTTCAACTTGAACTTCCATGGTTTTTTAGCCTCATCAAACAGATATTTAAGGTAAGCTTTTGGCTCCTAGCATCGCCATGCTGCTTTGGTCAAACCCAAGCAACAATCTGCTTGCTATACAGATTTTCTTTGAACAAATAAGTATTTTTCATGGATCACCGCATATTAGAGCAGCACGAGCAAATATGCGGCGCAATTTTGGATTTTCGCGCGCCAGTTGTTGGCGAACAAGCGAGCATTTACTGCCTTTTGAGTGAATACTTAATTGCTCAGCTGCTACCGCACGAATACGGGCATCATGGGCACTTATCATAAATGGTTTTAGGGTTGACTCTAATTTGTCTTGTTGGGTTAGCGCAGCAAGACTTCTTAGAGCGGCAAAACGCAATGATACATGTTCGTTGGTATTATTAGCTAGCGTGTGGATTGTTGTTGTTGAGCTTGTGCTGTTCAGCGCGGTTAATCCGGCCAAAGCCGCTGTGCGACGTGAAGGAAGAGCGGTATCATTTTGAACAATAGTTTCAAGAATTGGAATCGCCCTTTGACCTAGACTTTGCCACTGAGCCTTTTTGACGGGTATGCAAAAGGAGCCTAAATAGGCTTCAATGCGGCTATTTAGTTGGCTATCGGATAATTCAAGGATTGATAGCTTATTTTTTGCATGTTGGTGATGAATAATATGCTGATGTGGTGAAAGCAAAATAGTGGAAATAAATATGCTAAATATAACCATGACATTTTCTCAATTTTGTTAATAGGCAACAGGGTTTAAGCGCATAACTTGACCTTGTTGTGAGGTTAGTTGCGCTTTAGAAGCTTCTCCCAACAGCCAAAACATTAAATTGTTGCTACCCCCGCATTCATAACTTATGCAATCTTTATCTGTAAGAATATATGGCTCGTCTGCCATAACCCCACAATTGTCTTTTTGATTTGCCGGAGCACATTTGCTGCATTCACAATATAAAGTATCAGTTAAGGGGTCATGCATGTCACCAGTGGATTCTGTGGTATGGTATAAACCCATCCAATGAGCACCTTCATGGGCAGTAATGTAGGCGACTTTATCAGCGCCACAATCAAGAAAGTCTAATTTATTTGAACAAATACCAGCACCGATGTCTGCGGCATTTACTACTGCGCCACTGTTAACTGTACCGCCTACACTTGATGGTCCTGGTATTGAACCGTCAATACCTACAGTAGTAGAAATCGTAGAACCAGAACTTTGATGAATGTCGTCGACGAGAAAAAAGTTAAGGGCATTACCACTTTCAGATAAAGTAAATAATTGCCCAAAGTCATCGCATGGATCTAGCTCACTTTCATCAATGCCCGTGGCATATTTTTCTTTTGCCCAATCAACCACATTAACAAATGTAACATTATTTATACATAGCCCAGCAGCAGTATAAATTTTTTCTAATGTTGAAACCATGCGTAAAACACCCACATCCTTTACTGCTGAGGCGGCAGTATAATTATTAGTTACCAAATAAAAACGAATATCGATGGATTTTGCATTAGCAACCGGAGTACTTTGACCGAGAATTACTGTAACTTCATAAGTATTGGTAGTGCTGCCACTAGAAACGCAACCAATTTCAGTACCAAATTTTGCACACTCATAAGCCCAATCAGAAACGGTAAGATGCCAGGTGCCAGATGGCGCGCCATTAGTTTTCCAATCGTTAATTGTTGCGGCAGTGTTAGGAAAGGTTATGGTTCCGGTATTTTGGGCAAATGACATAACGTAAGCATCAGCTTCTACAGGTTGGGAAACTATTAGGGTATCGTTATAAAAAACACTAAAGCTTGGATCGTAAATATATAAGGGAACGACGTAATTTGGTATTTCTATTGATTGGTTGTTGTCAGCAAAGGTCAGATAATCAATTGAAGCGTCAACCGCTTGTAAGACAATGCTAAAACTAGCTGTATTTTTTGGGATGGTGAAAGCAACATCATCACCGACAGTGTGAGTACCTAAATTCTGCACTCTACTTATTGGCAGCGAACTTTGTTTTATTGGCAATCTGCAACTATTAGGTTCACTAGTCGGTCCTGCAATGTTAGTGGCAGCTTTTATGGTAGGTGCTGGAAAATTTTTGCAAGCAGAAGTAAGATAGTTATCCTCAGTTTCATTATTATCTTTACCACATGCAGCAAGTGAAAGCATAATGCTCAAACATAAGCAGCAATATTTCATGGTTTCCTCATAAATGAGTATGACAGCAATTTACCAACATACTCTATATTTACCTACTTTTCTTTAGTAAGGGTTAAATGAATCACCTATTTTTTACTATTAATACCCTTGGCCACATAAAACATATGTGGCATATCCTTAACACATTTAAAATTCTTGGAGGAATTACATGCGCCGGTTTTTTTTCTTGGCATTAGTTAGTTTATTAGCGGCATGCAGCAAAAGTGAAACAACTACGGCTAATACGAAATCGTCTGATGATACTGACTCAACTACGGCGGTGGCGTCAAAACCTGCTGAAGAACCAATAGTTGAGGGACAAGCTGCGTATCTTTTGCAATCATCCTCGTTACTCAAGCAAGCAACTAATGATCGCAAAATTGAAAATCCTGAGACTCACAAAAAAGAAAATAACTGGAAAGCATCGCTTTATCGTGGTGAAGAAGTGAAGCTTTTAAAAAAAGACGGTGAATGGACTCAGGTTAAAGCTTCTGATGGTACTGATGGGTGGATAAAATCTAAAGCCTTATTGATCGCTGAAGGGGTATCCATGGCCACAGTATTAGAAGAAGTAAAGACGTTTAATCGGCCGGATTTTCTTGCTCCTAGCAAAACCGTTATAGCTCCTGGATCGCTGCTTTATATTATTAAAAAGAGCAATGATGATACTTTTAGTGAGGTCAATTATTCTTATACGCGTACCGTATGGGTTGAAACTAGCAAGCTTGAAACCGATAGCCGCGAGATTGCTGCTGCACGTGTAGTTAGTCGAGCGATTTCTTTGGCCGAACGTAAAGATGATAGCGCTGCCCAGTATTGGGATTTAGCTAAAAGCCAATTTGGTGACACTAAAGTAGTTCAAAAAGCATTAGCTTCTTCTGCTGCGGGTGAAGCTCCAGCTGCTGGGTCTTCTGCTGGACCAGAAACCGAAGGTGCTGGTGACTGATTAGCATTTTCAATTTTAGGCTGAGCTAGTGGTTGGGTATCTGCGCTATTTTTTTGCCGTTTAGGCGCAATTGTATACGCGGTTAAACGATCACGCACCCACGAGAAATTTTGCATACGATGGTTAATCGCTTGTAGACGTCTGTACCAAGCTGCGGTGCGTGTATGGGGATTATGTTTCTTAGGCGAAGGGATACTTGCAGCTAATTCGGCGGCTTGCTGATAATTTAATTGGGAAGCATGTAGACCAAAATAATGCTGCGCTGCAGCTTCGACACCATAGATGCCTTCCCCCAATTCGATAATATTTAAATAAAGCTCAAGGATTCGACGTTTGCTTAAAACAATTTCAAGCCAGAAAGCATAGCGAACTTCGCGTAGTTTACGCCACCAGGATCGATCATGTGAAAGGTAAAGGTTTTTTGCTAACTGTTGAGTTATAGTCGAAGCACCACGAAGCTTTTTGCCTTTAATCAACCATTCTTTTAATGCTTCGCGAATGGCAGCAAAATCAAAAGCCCCATGGCCCAAATAATCAACATCTTCACCCATAATGGCAGTGAAAGCCAAAGCAGTGGCAATTGCTTTTAACGGCTTATAATGATGACGTATACGCAATTTTGGATGTTTTTCTTTAGTTTGCTGTAAGATTGCCCATGATTTTGGGGCACTATGTGCATAACGGTAAATATCTATTGGTGGTAGGACTAGCCAGAGAAAAAATGTTATAACGCATGCAATTATTGCAATCGTTAAATAATTTTTTTTCTTATATATTGAAACGAACATGGTTAAACGCTGCCAACAATGTTAAATCCTAATAGACGCGCAGTTTGGGCTTGGCGAATATCATAGGTAAGAAAACGTAAAGAATCTTTGCCAACTCGTATTGCTGCTGCCAGATGCAGAGCATCAAGTGACCGTGCTAGTGTAGCTTCGGCAATTTCAGCGGCAATTTCGCAAGTAAGTTCATCTAATTCGATTACATTAATATTCTGCCAATCGGTTGTGAATTGCTCATGCGCTTGAGCTAATGCTTCACCTTCTAATAAGCGTGACAGATTGCGGCGGATCTCAACACTGGTGTGCCTAGCGCTAATCCAAATAGGTTCAGCTAAAAGATATTGCTCACAAATATCACTATCAGGCTCGGCAATATAGCGTTTTAAAAGAGCACTAGTATCAACATAAAGGGGCATATTTAATAGTTACTCCCCTCGGTCATCTAGCAATGCTGCTTGTGTAGATAATTTTGGTTTAGTACGAATGGCAGAACGATGTGGGCCACCTTGAGCAGGGCGAATCCATTTTTGTGCAATACCCTTATCAAGATTTAAACGCCCAGGAATTGGGCCAAGTAAGGCGATGGATTCCCCTCGATCAGTGACCAAGATCAATTCACCATTGGCAGCCCTTTTTAGGTATTTTGATAGATTTGCCTTGAGGGCTCGTATACCAATACGCATGTAGTCACAATAACAAAATAATGTGGTCACATCAATATAAAAATATTGCATGATGTACAAATAGTCTATTGATCTTGCGAGCAGACTCAGGGTGTGCAATTCGTGCAGTTAAGTTTGGTTTTGATAGCACTTATCAAGATAGAAAAACTTCGGATCAGGAGATTGAAGTTATGTTCGTTGCAATGAAACCCAATGCCACTCAAGAGGAATTCGAAGCGGTAATGCAGAAAATTCGAAGTCTTGGCCTCACGCCACAACCAATTTCTGGGGTTGAGCGTCGAGTGGTTGCTGTTATTGGTAATACTTCTGGGCATGACCCTGAAGAATTTGCTGATATGTCAGGGGTAGCTGAGGCCTTACGTATTACTCAGCCGTTTAAGATGGTATCGCGCGAAATTCGCGAAGAAGACACAATTATTGATGTTGATGGTCAAAAAATAGGTGGCAAAAACGTTATAGTGATGGCCGGACCATGCTCGGTTGAATCAGAAGAGCAGATTTTAGAGGCTGCGTATGCAGTAAAAGCAGCAGGGGCTACTTTTTTACGTGGTGGCGCTTATAAACCACGAACTAGTCCCTATGAGTTTCAGGGCTTACGTGAAGAGGGCCTTAAATTATTAGCCAAGGCTCGTGAGGCTACCGGTTTAAAGATAGTTACCGAAATTAAAGATACCGAAACAGTCCCTTTGGTTGCGGATTATGCCGATGTTTTACAAGTTGGTGCGCGTAATATGCAAAATTATTCGCTCCTCGAGCGTTTGGGAACACTTAATAAGCCGATCTTACTCAAACGTGGCTTATCGGCTACTATCAAAGAATGGCTGATGGCGGCTGAATATATTGTAGCTAAAGGCAACCATAATGTAGCTTTTTGTGAACGCGGCATACGTACCTTTGAAACCATGACCCGCAATACGCTAGATATTAACGCTGTACCGTTGCTTAAGTCATTATCACATCTTCCAGTTATTGTTGATCCATCTCATGGTATAGGTTTGCGTCAACATGTTGCTGCTATTGCTCGTGCAGGGGTTGCCGCTGGTGCGGATGGCCTAATAGTTGAAGTACATCCTCATCCTGAAGTTGCGCTTTCTGATGGTCATCAATCATTACGACCACATGAATTTCAAGACTTAATGAAGCAAACACGTGATATTGCTATTGCTATAGGGCGTACGCTTTCATAGTTGTCAAAATTTTTTTAATTTTTTTTGTCGCATTTTGCGACATTCTTAAAGTCGTCAGCTTTCCTTATGTAATATTTTCCTAATTTTGCTAAGTTTTCTTATAAGTATAGTATTGGCACACTAAGTGCATTTCCATTTTTGACATAACCCATATAGAGGGAGGTCATTAATGGATACCAAGATTAAAGCTGTCTATACTTTTATTGAGAACGAAAAACTTGATAAACCATTTTCGCGTAGAATAGGTACGGGTTTTGTTAACCGCGATGGTTCAATAAATATAATTCTTGATGCCCTGCCGGTTTCTGGTCGGTTGCATGTACGTGATATCGATTTACGACGTGATGACACAGCAAATAATGAAAAAAAAGAGGTTGAGACATGCGCCAACTAAGCAAAATAGCGGCTGCTTTTATACTTAGTTTGATGATAGTGTTTACGGTATTGGGTGCAAAACCTCTTGAAAAACCAATAGATATAAATCAAGCAAGCCAAGTTGAACTAATGCAGTTACCTGGTATTGGTGAGGTTCGAGTTAAAGCAATCATGACATATCGCACTAAGCGTCAGTTCAAACGTATTGCAGATATAATTAAAGTGAAAGGTATCGGACGGCGGCTTTTTAAAAAGTTGCAGCCATATATTGTTGTTGCTCCTGCAGTGTCGACGAACACCAAAGTGATTCAATAGAACTAATTTTTTTAAGGATTTTACCAGTGGCTTGGTTATAACAAAGAAATAAACATTTTATTGAGCTACTTGCAAAAGTCCTTATGATTTCCAATTATAGCAAATATAACGTCATCCCCGCGAAAGCGGGGATCCAAAATGTTTTGCAATATCA
>JAFGEK010000209.1 GCA_016931625.1 Deltaproteobacteria bacterium
TAATAACATCTAAAAATTGAAAACAATGCATATATGATATAATTTGTATAGCTTGTGTGCTGTTTTATGTTTTTATTCATCTTCATCAATTAGAGAAAAGAATTAATTTTAAGTCATGTAATCTCTTGCATCATGGTCTATTCTGCTGTAATTAGGCGAAACATTGAGCAACCTTTCGGATAATTTTAAAACAAAATTTTCTTTTAGGGTTAATAAATAATGCTCAATGGGGGAATGAAGGTTTTTTGTAGCAAAAAGCAAGTAACAAGGAAGTAAGTAACAAGGAAGTCAGCAACATGGCTCGTGGCACTGTCAAATGGTTCAATGACGCAAAAGGTTTTGGTTTCATTACTCCAGAAGGAGGGGGAGAAGACGTGTTTGTACATTTCACGTCAATCCTTGCCGAAGGTTTTAAATCTCTTGCTGAAGGTCAATCAGTTGAATACGAAGTTATTCGTGGAGACAAAGGTCTACAAGCTCGAGGCGTAAAAACAGTAAGTTGATGTAATCTTACATTTTTATTTTGCCAAGAAAACCAGTTTATATCTTTTTGAAAATTTAAATATGTGATTGCTAGTTTTTTAGCTTATGGATTGGTTTGCTTAGCATATTTATTTTTTTCGTTTACTTATCAGAAAATATTTCTGCAACAAATTTGTGTATCTGATTTTTAAAGATCATAAACCGATTAGTTGGCAATAATTGCCGTTTTTTAATGGCATTTTTATCTGCCTTGTTATTAAGTCTTTAAAATAAAGAAAAACTCAATTTTAATTTACTAGTTAGGCATAGTGATTAAGAGGATAGACAATTAGTTAAATTAGTTATTGAGTTTATACAGATTAAAAACGCTAGTACATATATAAATTTTAATTGGTCACATGATTATATGCGACGACTAGCTTCTATTCGGGAGATATCATGAGACTTCGCATTCCATGCTCCACATATCGTCTTCAACTTCACCATGAATTTGATTTTGTGGCTGTAGAGAATTTGTTAGATTACTTAGATGCATTGGGTATTACAGACGTATATTTATCTCCGATTCTTGCAGCATTAAAAGGAAGTCGACATGGATATGATGTTATAGATCCAGAAACCATTAACCCTGAATTAGGAGGGGAAGCAAAACTACAAGCATTAGCCGATTCGCTTAAGAAACGAAATATGGGCTTACTGCTTGATATAGTACCCAATCATATGTGTGTAGCTGGCGGGCAAAATGCCATGTGGCTAGATGTGTTAGAAAATGGCCAAAGTTCACCATATGCTTCTGTTTTTGATATAGATTGGAATCCACCTAAGCCTGATTTAATGAGCAAAGTATTATTACCAATTCTTGGAGACCAATATGGCTTAGTATTAGAGAGACAAGAATTACAATTAAAATTCATTAAAGGAGCATTTGATTTAGCATATTATGATTTATTGTTACCCTTAGCGCCTAAAAGTTGGATACCAATTATTGATCTTGGTATAGATATACTTAGGGGTGATGGTGAAAATGCATTACCAAGTGTTTCATTGCTTGAAAGTATCCAAACCGCATTAAAATATTTGCCCACACGAGAAGAAACTAACGAAGAGCGTTTACGTGAGCGCAAAAGAGAGAAAGAAGTCATTAAAGCAAGGTTGGGAGCGTTGGTTGAAGAATGCAAGCCGGTCAAAGAAGCGCTTACAGAGGCGTTAAAGAAAATTAATGGCATTAAAGGGCAACCTCGTAGTTTTGACTTTCTTGATAATATTTTAAATGATCAAGCCTATCGCTTAGCTTACTGGCGAGTAGCAACAGATGAAATAAATTATCGTCGCTTTTTTGATATCAACGAATTAGCGGCGGTTAGAATTGAAGACCCAAAGGTATTTAATCTCGTTCATAATAAAATATTTGAATATATAAAATCAGGTTGTATAACCGGACTAAGATTAGATCATGTGGACGGTTTATACGATCCAACAGAATATTTGCGAAATTTACAAGCAGCAGTTGCGAATGAATTATCTATTGAAGATAAACAAAGTGTAAAGATTGAACGAGATAACAATGCTATCGAGCCTAATTTATATGTTGTAGCAGAGAAGATTCTCGCAAAAGGAGAGGAAATTCCAAGAGATTGGCCGATTCATGGTACTACCGGATATGATTTTTTAAATTCAGTTGGTAATGTATTTATTGATTCTAATGGTGCAAAAAATATTCGTGATATATATTATCAATTTACCGGTCAATGGCAGCAATTTGAAGATATTGAATATCATTGCAAACAATTAATTCTTAAATATGCTTTAGCGAGTCAGGTGGCAATGTTAGGTCGGCAACTTGATCGAATTTCTGAACAAGACCGACACTCACGTGATTTTACCCTTGAGAGTTTACAAGAAGCATTAGAAGAAATTTTGGCGCATTTTCCAGTTTATCGTACATATGAGAGACCAGATGGTGTAATAACCGAATCTGATCGTAGATGGATAGGACAAGCCATAACTGCAGCAGTTAATGCTAATCCGGCAGCAAGTGAATCTGTCTTTAGGTTTATTCATAATTTATTAATTGGAGCACATCCTGCAGGTTTATCTGAAGGCGATCTTAGCATACGAAAAGATTTTGTTTTACGTTTGCAGCAAATTACCGGGCCGGTCATGGCTAAAGCTATTGAAGATACGGCGTTTTATCGTTTTTTCCCATTAGCTTCGCAGTGTGAAGTTGGAGGCAATCCAGACCTTTTAGGTATCAGCATCGAAGAGTTTCATAATACTAATATTACAAGATTAAATAGCTATCCTCATTCATTACTTACTACTACTACTCATGACACAAAACGTAGTGAAGATGTTCGCGCTCGAATACAAATGCTTTCAGAAGTAGCCCAAGAATGGTCACAGGCGATAGAACAATTCATGGTCATTAATGCAAAACACAAAAGTATAATTAATGGATTGAAAGCACCTGATGCGAATGAAGAATATTTATTATATCAGACGCTAGTGGGCATCTGGCCGTTACATGAGATGGATAATATTGAATATGCAGATACTGTCAATCGCATTCAAACATATATGCAAAAAGCTTTGCGTGAAGCAAAAGTGCACACTAGTTGGGTAAGCCCTAATATAAATTGGGAGGACGCGGTTTCTAATTTTATTAACCGAACTCTGGATCGTATAGAAAATGGTGTATTTTCTAAAGCTTTTATGGATTTTATTTTGCCTGTTGCAAGAGCAGGAATGTATGCTTCGTTGGCGCAAGTTATTTTAAAAATAACATGTCCTGGTGTTCCTGATTTTTATCAGGGCAATGAATTATGGAATTTATGTTTAGTAGATCCGGATAATCGCAGGGCAGTAAATTTTGATGAACATCATAAAAAGTTAAATGCTTTAGATTTGTATTATTTAAAAAATGATAGAAAAATTATTCAAAAACTCATTGATACAATAGAAGATGGCACTATTAAGATGTATATCATGGCGCGAGGTTTACATCTGCGACGTAATAATCACGAATTATTTATGCACGGTAGTTATATCCCACTTAATTCATCGGGTATTTTTAGTGAAAAAATTATAGCTTTTGCACGAACTGCAAGTAATAAAAAAATTATTACATTAGTTGCACGACATTTTTTATCATTATTTAGGGGTAAGTTACCTAATAAGTCCTTCTTGGTTAATTCTGATATATGGAAGGAGACATATCTAGAGCTACCAGATGTGAGCTATCAAGGGATGTATCGTAATATAATAACAGATGACCAAATAATAATGACCAACGATAATAAGATAAATATATATAATATATTCAAATTGTTACCCATGGCAATATTAGAAAAAGTGCAATAAAAAATCGATGTCTTTCAATTATATTAAGACCTATATGGACAAACATTTTTTGTTATTGAGATCATAAGATGGCTACTCGGCAAAAAGTAAAAAAAAGTTCGATAGATCCTTTGTGGTATAAAGAGGCAATACTATACGAATTACGTGTTCGTTCATTTTATGATGCCAATGGTGATGGCATAGGTGATTTTGCCGGATTGACCGAAAAGCTATCGTACTTGCAAGACCTTGGGGTTACTGCATTATGGCTTTTGCCATTTTATCCTTCACCGATGCGTGATGATGGTTATGATATATCTGATTATTGTGATGTTCACGCTGATGTCGGTACATTAGATGATTTTAAAGAATTTTTAGATGAAGCTCATAATCGCGGACTTAGAGTAATTACTGAACTGATATTAAATCATACATCAGATCAACATCCATGGTTTCAACGGGCGCGCAAAGCGCAAGCCAATAGCGTTGAACGAAATTTTTATGTCTGGAGTGATACTCCTGAACCTTATCAAGAAGCCCGAATAATTTTTAAGGATTTTGAAAGATCAAATTGGACATGGGACCCAATAGCTAAAGCATACTTTTGGCATAGATTTTTTTCACATCAGCCAGATCTTAACTTTGATAACAAAGCAGTTAAAAAAGCAATCTTAAAAGTAGTTGATTTTTGGTTAGGATTGGGCGTTGATGGTTTACGCCTTGATGCGGTTCCTTATCTTTACGAGCGTGAAGGTACCAATTGCGAAAATTTGGCTGAAACATTTGCTTTTCTTGAAGAACTGCGTCGACATGTCGATCAAAATTTTGAAGATAGAATGTTATTAGCTGAAGCTAATCAATGGCCCGAGGATGCTGTACGTTATTTAGAAGGTGGCAATAAATGTCATATGGCCTATCATTTTCCAATTATGCCACGGATGTTTATGGCATTACATATGGAAGACCGCTTTCCCATCACTGAAATCCTTTCCCAAACTCCGGCGATTCCGGATAATTGCCAATGGGGAATGTTTTTACGTAATCATGATGAGCTGACCCTCGAAATGGTAACCGATGATGAACGCGATTATATGTATGAAGCGTATGCTAAAGATCCACATGCTCGTATAAATCTTGGGATTCGCAGACGTTTAGCACCATTGTTAAACGATAATCGGCGTAAGATTGAACTATTAAATATGCTGCTATTTTCACTGCCGGGGACACCGATCATTTATTATGGTGATGAAATCGGTATGGGTGATAATGTACATTTAGGTGATCGCAATGGTGTACGTACTCCTATGCAATGGAGTGCTGATCGTAATGCGGGTTTCTCACGAGCAAATACACAGAGATTGTTTCTACCGGTTATCGTTGATCCCGAATACCAATATGAAAGTATAAATGTTGAAACTCAGCAGGGTAATCTATCATCCCCTTTATGGTGGATGAAAAGATTAATTGCTTTACGAAAACAATCACACGCTTTTGGTAGAGGTAGTTTTCAAATCCTTGAACCGGCTAACCATAGTGTTTTTGCGTTTATTCGAGAATATAATGAAGAAAAAATTTTAGTGGTAGCGAATTTATCACGTTATACTCAGTATGTTGAATTAGATTTGTTAAATTATGAAGGATATGTACCAATAGAACTATTTGGACGTGTGCATTTCCCTATAATAAGCCACGCCCCATTTGTTTTAACTCCTGGGCCACATACAGTATTTTGGTTTTTCTTGGAGCATCCACAACAAACCACCCAAAAAAAAGATGTACCCACCAAGCTTGCTGAAATATCCATAAATGAAGGAAAATTACTATGGGATGAAAAAGATAGACGTGCGTTTGAAAATATTATTGTAAATTATATTCAAACACGCAGATGGTTTGGAGGTAAGGCAAGAAAAATTAAAACGGCAAATATCGTAGATATTATCAACTGGCGCTCACTTGATGAACCGACAGCATTATTAATAATAGATGTTAATTATAATGACGGTTTGACAGAAAGCTATAATTTGCCGGTTACCTATAATTTGTCAGAATCAAAGAGTATTCTTGATGAATCACAACTTAATATTATTGCACTCATCAAAAGTAATAAGAAGAAACAGCAAGAAGAACAAGCATCTGGGCGACTTATTGATGCAACATTATCAGACGAATATTGTCATTCTTTATTACAACTATTTGAGCGAAAAAACACATTAAAAACTGGTACTAGCAAGCTGTATTCTCATTTAACGAAATGGTTACGTAAAGAAGCACCTATTAAGGACGAAGATTATAATTATAGGCTATTAACTTCTGAACAAAGTAATACATCAATTATTTATAACGAGCGATTAATACTCAAATTGTTTCGTCGATCATGTGTTGGAAGAAATCCAGATTTAGAAATAAGTCGTTTCTTAACAGAAGAATGTAATTTTGCACATACGCCCAAAGTTGCAGGTTGGATAGAATATAGTGATAAAAATAGTAAAGTACGCACCTTAGCATCATTAAGTGAGTATATTCCAAATACCCGAGATGCGTGGAGCTATGCACGCGAAGAAATAAAACGTTATTTTGAAAGAATATTGCCAAGATGTGGTATTATGCCGGCCCCAGTATTTAAAGGATCAATCATTGATTTAATTAATTATGAACCATTAGAAATTATTTACGAATTATTAGGGGTATTTGCTCAATCGGCAGGATTATTAGGTAGAAGAACCGCCGAATTACATTTAGCTTTATCTGCAAATACTGAAAATGAATATTTTACCCCTGAGTCATATACTGCCATGTATCAACGTTCAGTGTATCAAACTATGCGAAATCAAATGCAACAGGTAATAAGGCAATTGAAACGCAATATGATGAATTTAACTGAGCCAGTGCATAGTATGGCGTATCATTTGATCGCTAGTGAAAAAGTAATTCTTAATCGATTTGATGAATTTAAAACACGAAAAATAAAAGCTCTACGTATTCGTAATCATGGTGATTATCATTTAGGGCAGGTTCTTTATACAGGCAAAGATTTTTATGTCATAGATTTTGAGGGTGAGCCGATGAAGCCGCTTAGTGAGCGTTTACGAAAGCATTCTCCAATACGCGATGTAGCTTCGATGATTCGTTCTTTTTATTATGCTGCTGCTGTTAATATGATGGAAGAATTAGAAAATGGTGCGCTAACTTCAGTTGCGCGTGGATCTATAGGTGCTTGGGCGGAAGTATGGGCTCAATATGTAACACGAGCATTTTTAAAAAGTTATGTTGAAAATGCTGCAGGCGCATGTTTTATGCCTAAAGACCAAACAGAATTGCTTACGCTTATTAATGTTTATATTATCGAAAAAGCCCTATATGAAGTAAGTTATGAGTTAAATAATAGGCCGAGCTGGTTGCGAATTCCGCTTAGTGGAATTTTTTCAATCATCGAGAGAAAGAACAATGACCAATAAATGGAAATTATCTTTTGGTGCAACGCCGACTAAA
>JAFGEK010000210.1 GCA_016931625.1 Deltaproteobacteria bacterium
ATTCAATGAAGGGCCAGACTAATTGAAGGAAAGAACAAAAATTGTTGATAGTAGAAAAAGTACTTCGCTACAATTGATCTTGCACCCGTTGTGTAAAATCAACAAATAATTTTGCGCGCGAATTGCCTCACCTGTCAACTTAACCTGTTGATGTTATGAATATATTTTCTATTGTTGATTTCTAATACGATTTCTTGCCTTACCCCTAAGCTTACCTTTAGCCCATGTTTTGTTTTTCACCTTAGGCTTAGAATTTTCAGATTCTTCATCTTCTAACTTCTGGGTCTGAATTTCAGCCTTAACATCTTTTTTAGGCAACTCATAATAAGATAATGCAAGATCATGATGAAGCTTTGCCAGCATCGGAGGTGGTTTTTCAATAATCACCGAAAAAGGTAATGTTGCACCAGGAGCTATCGTACTAAGTTCAGGTGCACTCTTTAGCAAATTACGATATATATCAGCTAATGTCTTATAATCATTAGCCATTCTTAATTCATTGGGACCTAAAGATACACCAGCAGGAGCATTCGCTGATTTTATTAATTTTCCAGAATTAGTGCGCAATTGTGCTGTAACTTGTACTTGCTTTCTTGTACTTGAGCCATAGTTACGAATTTCACCCAAAAACGCTAATACCGAACCACCATGAAAGGTGGGATATAAAAGACTTTGCATCGAAATGATTTGCATATCATCTAATGCTACTAGCGGTTGCTTGGGCCATAACGCATTCCAAGCTTTTTTATCAAACTGTAGTAGTTTTTTATCAACATTACCGTCAGTGATAAAAAATAGCGATCCATAAGCAAATATTGCTAAAATTATAATAATTCCAATAATATTAAATATTATTGCAAAAAAAGAACGCGGTTCGTAAACTTGCGGTTCAAAAACTGAAAGTACACGCGTGGGACCAACTTGTTGACCAACATGTTGAGAAGATGCGTACAACAGGTCGCCTTGATTAGCACCAGATTTAATATCAGAGGATGGATATTCTTTAGTGGGAAACATTTGATCTGATGGAGCTGCTTGAGTTTTTGTAGGCGCTGTAAAAGTACCATCTGCCGAAAGGCCGCCTTCTAACATCAAATCGTTAAAATCATCTTGCGCCGTTGAAATCGAACGAACTGCTGTTAACCCATCTGACGCCCATGCTGAAAATTGCTGTTCATCTTGATTTGTACGCTTAAAGCTTGGCACCATCGTAACGCGGGTATCCCCGTCATTTATATTTTTTTCTTGCGATAGTGCCGAGTAAGAATCTGGCACTTTATTACTGACTAATCGTGATCCTACGCTGGTTTTTTCATAGGCTGAAGCATTAGAAGATGATACAGGCAAAGGTGCTTTGGCTGACGAATTAACTTGCTGATTAAAAGTTGAAAAAGTGGCATTGGCTGGCGATTTATTTTTAGAAGGCTGCACTATTGTAGGGGATGATTCAATGTCTGGCTCTAACAACATAAGATCATCATCACTAATTAACTCTGGCTCTAAATCAGATGTATCAACACTTGCAGTAGACGGCTTAGCAGGAGTATCGATTTCTAGCCCGATTTCGAAAGAAACTGCTGGTCGTTCAACGATGAGTGTGTTAGCGCAACGAGGACAACGGATTTTACCACCATGAGGCCCAAGTCGCGAATCATCGACTTTAATCACAGTGTTGCATTTAGCACATTTGGCGTTCATGTTATGCCAGAGACTTTGAATGCAAAGGCTAGCTTGCAAAAAGTAGGCTATCAAGTTTTTTAGCAAGTATTTTGGTAAAATTGATATGGCTCAGGGTGTTTTTTTTGGTGATTACCTTCTGTTAGGCAAACTCAGTCGAGGGGGCATGGCAGAGGTGTTTCTTGCCCGTAGTGTGATAAACCCTGATAGTGAAGAACTTTATGCAATTAAACGTACATTGCCTGATTTAGCACGTAATCGTGATTTTGCCTCAATGTTCATGGACGAGGCAAGAATCGCAAAAAACCTTGATCATCCAAATATTTGCAAAATCGAAGCACAAGGCGAGTATGAAGATAAACTATATATCGCCATGGAATTTATTCATGGTAAAGATTTAAGAGTAGTACAGCATCGCGCTTATGATCGTGGCGAACCTTTACCTTTCCGTTATGTCGCCTTTACGATTGCTCGTATTGCCACTGCTCTTGATTACGCCCATAACAAAAAAAATAAACACGGCGAATTAGAAAATATTGTTCATCGTGATGTTAGCCCTCAAAATATTCTAATTTCATACGCTGGTGTGCCTAAATTGATTGATTTCGGCATTGCTAAAGCTAAAAGCCGAATTGCTAAAACGCGTGTTGGCATTCTTAAAGGCAAGCTTGCTTATATGTCGCCTGAGCAAGCAATGGGGCTCGATCTTGATTTTCGCTCTGACATTTTTGCGCTGGGCATTGTTATGTACGAAATGCTTACCGGGCATGATGCTTTTCGGGGTAAAAATGACTATGCCACGCTGCAACACATTATTGAAGGTCGCTTTGTACCACCACGAAAATTAAACCCTGAAATTCCTTTGGGGCTTGAAGCAATAGTTACAAAAGCATTAGCTACTCGACCTGAAGATCGTTTTGCTAGTGCTATGGCCATGAGTGCTGCGCTTGATGCCTACCTTATGAAAGAAGGACGTGGCGTCAGCGAAGCTTCTTTATCATCATTTATGCGCAAATTATTTCGCGATGATTACATTCGTGAGATATCACGCATTAAGACCTATACTGCGACCCCAGTTCGAGTACCTAAATCTCATTTAGAACGCTTGCAAAAACACAATGTTGTTGATGCTACTGCAGTTGCTCCATCATTTATTAAGCCCGGCGAAGATAGCCGCAATAAAACCTCTCCGATAATCAAAGAATCGGTGTTGCATGATTCTGCAGCAGCATCCGATGACTCGCAGCAAAGAGCGCCTGTTGTTTCAACACTCGTTGGTAATAATCAACTTGCATCACCAGCTGAGCCTGTCGAAACTAAGCCAGCCGAACTTATTGAGTCGGCTGAATCAGATAAAGAACCTGCCCCCGTAATAAAAACAGAAATTCCAATACCAGTCCCCCCTGAGCCTGTTGTAATAGCTAAACCTGATATTTCAGCTACCTCAACGCCAGAAAAACTTGAAACTCAAGAGCCGGTTAAAAATGGCGAACCACAGATAGCTAGTACAATACCGACTACAGAGATAGCAACAACAGCAGAAGTAACTGATGATTCCAAAGCAAAACAGGCTATTGCCGCAAAAACAGAAACGCCGCTTACTGATAATATCTCACCTGAAACTATTGCGGCACTGGCAAAAGTGGTAGCACCTACTGATGAAAAATCAGCAATGAATGCGGCGGCAGCGACCGATGAAGTATCTCCTGCTACAATAGAGGCACTAGCCAAAATCGTAGCCCCCCTTGTTGAAGAAAAAGTTGAAGCAAAACCTGCAACTAGCCTAACAATTAGCACCAGCACCATACCTACTGACAAAGTACCTATAGTAGAAGAAAAAACAAATAGCGCTACGGCGACGAAAACTACTGCCGGTGCCATTACACTCAATAAATCTAACGACTCTGTAAAACCTGTATTTACACCACCGTACAAACCTGCGATATCAGTAAAAACAGATGCAGCAGCCAAGCCGCAAGCGCTAGCAACAGAACTACCACAATCATCGGTAATAACCAGTCAATCACCCAAAGCCGCTGCCGCTAGACCTGAACCACCGATAACCGTTCGTACCCGGGCACCTTTGCGTGTTCGGCGTTTTTCTTCTAGTGAAATTTGGATTTTGGCCATATCGGCTATTTTAGGGGCTGGGGTAGTTATTGGCAGCTATTTCTATACTATTGCTTCATCGATTAAAGCCGAACAAAAACCTACACCGGCCGCAAGCGCAAAAATAAATCCTTAAGGTAATGGTTATTATATCACGACCGTACATAGTAGACACGATTACAAAGAAGCTCTCTTAAAATACCCGGTTCTCTGTTCTTTAAATCTTCATTTTTGTGCGATGCACAGCCTGCTAAATTTGCATCCAGCGATGCGGCTAACTAAATCTCGACTAAACTACGTAATTTTTGTTTAACCTCAACAAGAAAAAATTTATGTAATTGTTTTTATTCGTTATATCATTATACTGATATAGTTTATGGCATTATTAATTCACTACGTTGATATAATATTTGAGGATCATAATTATCAACTAGTTTACCGCACTTTCTTTTTCGTACTGTAAATAGCTAGTTACCAATAATAGTTAAATATAATTGTTATTA
>JAFGEK010000211.1 GCA_016931625.1 Deltaproteobacteria bacterium
CGACCAAGTGCTAAAATTTGTTGTTGTTTTATTTCGCTCAAAACGTTGCTCATTATCGCGCTAGGTCAAAGACTAACGCGTCGGTCAACGTCTCGGCTTATGGCTTTCTATATGGCCGGTTTTGAAGTGAAACTGTATGGCCGGTTTTGGGTGCTAACTGTGGAAGTAACGGCTGAGCTGCTGGCGCACCTAGCTGAGGTTGATGAGCGCAAGATTTATTTAGAACAAGCTTGTTCGTCTTTGTTTAGTTATTGCATCGAACGTCTTGGGGCTACTGAAGATGAAACCGCTAGGCGTATTCATGCTGCGCGTTTAGCACGGCGCTTTCCGGTAGTTTTTGAGCTAGTTGCTAAAGGTGAGTTGTTTCTTTCAAGTATTAATTTGTTAGCGCCATATTTACCTCAAGAGGTTAACCCACAAACAGCTCATGAGTTAATTGAATAAGCTCGCCGCAAAACTAAACGGCAGGTTGAACAACTATTGGCTATTCGTTTTCCTAAAGCAGATGTTGCAAGCACCTTAGTTAAATTGCCGATAAAAACGCAGGCATCATTATTGGTGAGTACATCACCATCAACCGCAGCAGCAACTACAACGCCTACTAAAACAACAACGACTTTATTGCCATCAAATATATCTAGTAGCGCAGCAACGCCTTCATTAGCTCCTGTTGCAGCCACGCCGCAGACGCGCTCGTTACTAACCCCGTTGTCAGCTTCTTCTTTTAAATTACAGGTAACCTTAAGTACGAAAGGTCGTGATAAGCTTTTGCGTGTTAAAGCTCTACTACGTCACAAGCTACCTAAGGCTGAGCTAGGTGATGTTATTGAACTTGCACTTGAACGCTTATGTCTGCAGCTCGAAGCAAAGAAGTTTGCCAAACCAAAACACACCGTCACCAAGCAACTGGTTAACAAAAATGCATCTAGTGCTAAAAGGTACGACCAACATGGCCCGGCGCATGTCGAAAATAATACTAACAAAAAATGTCACAAACAAAACTCGCGGTACTTACCGAAGCAATTGCGTCGCCAAGTGGCCGAACGCGATCAGTATCGTTGTACTTACATGGCGAAAGACGGTCAGCGCTGTTCAGAAACAGCTGGGCTTGAATACCATCACGTTTTGCCTTATGCCCAAGGTGGTCAGGTCTCAGTAAACAATATTCAATTACGCTGTCGGCAACATAATTTGCATCAAGCGGTAATAGATTTTGGCGCTGCAAAAGTTAGAGAAGCGATTGATAAGAGTAAAAAGCGGTGCCGGACGACATAAATATTATATATAAAACAAATTCATCAACTTATTAGACTAACAACTATTTTTAAACCATATTATTACAATAATAACTACAGTCACTATAAATATTTGTAAAGAATAAAACCTTCTTTCTTTTATTTGTGTCTCATCTAATATTTCAATCCCCATACGTTGCATTGCTTTATCAAAGCGATCAGGTTCTTCATGTTTTTCTCCTGCCTTTTTTATATTTTCGTGTAGCTCAGCAACTATATTTATATCACCTAAAGCTCGTGCGATATGTTCGGCTTTATTATAGAACCATATAGAATCTTCATAGTTCCCTAAATGATAATGTACGCTACCTAAATTAGCTAACCGTAATAGTTCGCTACGTTTATCACCATATTGTTGCGCGACTGCTAACAATTTCTGCAATTCTGGCAGCGCTAAAGTATCTTCTTTATTTTTAAGATATATAGTTGCTATACCAGAGTGCCATACCCCTTCATGGTATTTATCCTTTAACAAACGTGCCTGCCTTAAGGCTTTTTTATAATATCGCATTGGTATTTGATTTCTTGGGTCTCTAAGAAATGATAATTTCATATGTGCTACAGCTAAATTACCATATAGTAGCATCAAAAGTTCGCGATCCTTGTTTCTCTTTGCAATTTTTAATGCTTGTTTAAAATAATCAATGGCGCGCACGCTGTCTTCATAAGCATTACAAGCCAAACCGATATTATGCAAACACCAAGCTTTAGTTGATTGTTCAACATTATCATCAATTAAAGTTAGTAGTTTTTTATAGTAAGACATTGATTTAGCAAAATCACCAACCGTAAATGTTAAAGCCCCTAAAATCTCGTGTTTTTTATAATCTGAGTTAATATCAATCCATTCATTGATCATGGGTTGCCATTGAGGTAATGCTATTAACTGCTTATCTTCTTCATATGGTTGTTGAAGCAAATTTTGCCAAAGCTTTTCTACAAATTTATTAGTATCACAATATATACGTAAACCCTGATACCTATTAAAAGGATTTTTTTCTTTGCATACTTCAATATTTTCAACTTGTTCTTGTGTTGTATCATGTTGCACCAAATATATTATCCTTTTCACATCAAACAAGGTACTAATACTTTCATTGATATCAAATACATCACTACAACTATACCCTAGTATAAGCATCGACTGATCTTCATTATTTCTTCTGTCGTTACTAAATATTTTCTCAATTAGTCTTTTGCGATGAATTGAGTTTTCTCGACTAGCAATTTGTTTGATGCTAATGATCATACTTGTTTTATTGTGATAACTACCATGTGTCTTAATTAGTTTTTTCTGGTCATCATCAAGATCGCATTTTGTAAAATGCGTCTCTTGATAATATACTTGTAGATCATTTGTTTTTTTACAGTGTTGCTCATATGCTTGTTCAATAAGCATATCAAAGTTAGTAGTTATAACAATTTTCAGCAAATCGGCTGCCAGTAAAGCAGCAAATAACTTATGGTTAATGCCTGGTTGGCCTATACCATAGATATTTAATAGACTATCTTGTGCACTGCGACTATGCTCAATTAGAGTTTGCATAATTAATTCAAATGGCACCATGTGCTGCTGCTGCTACACTATTGACGTTTTAATCACCTGATCTTATTGCACTATATATGCATAAATTAGTCACTATCTTATTGTTGCTATCTGCCACGCCAGCTTACCCTTGCGCAACGTTTGCTTTGCCTGACAATAGAATGCCTGATTTTAAAAAGGCACAACCGCAAACCATACCAAACACAATTATTGCTAAAAGCTATGAATGGCATGATGAATCGGGTTTAGTTTTTATTAATAAGCGCGGAATAAAAAAACAGTCATTAGTACTCTTACCATCTGATAAACCCGCTACTTGGCAAAGTCGTTTTGCTAGTCTCACGTTTAATCAATATGGGCGTGAGTTTCCGGTGGGAGGAATAAATGAACAAGGTATTGTTATTGAAGCTTCAATACTGAATCTAACTCAGTATCCAAAACCAAATAATTTACCTACAGTTAATGAGCTAAATTTCGTACAATATTTGCTTGATCAAGCAAAATCTACAGATCACGCAATAGAATTAGCTAAAAAAGTTCGTATTACACCAATTTACGCCAAGCTACATTATTTTGTTTGTAGTCCTGAAGGAAGTTGTGGAGTGATTGAATTTCTTGATGGTAAATTAATAACTTCAAGCGGTGCATTTATTGAATCTCCAATCGCTCTTACTAATTCACCCTTTAAAAAGTGTTATAATGCTTGGGCAGAGCGTAATATGAATATAACTGCCATAAAATACTATCGTTTCATTAATTTATATAAGCTTATTATTAATGCAATCAAATCTAAAAATAACAACATTACTACTGCTTGGAATATTCTTAAATGGCTAACTTCAAATTCATTTAGTCCCATGCAATGGCAAATTGTCTATGAGGCTGGTGAAAAACAAGTGCACTTTCGCACTCGCGAACATAAATCTATAAAAACCGTTAACCTAAATAACTTTGAACTTGATTGTAATAAACCAGCTTTAATAACATCACTTATCAGCGATGCTACTGGAGATATTTCAAAATCATTTACGCCTTATACTCAAAAGGCTAATTATATCTTAGTTGCAAATTCATTAAGATTACTTGATAAAAATATTTCTCAAGAAAAAATTAGTCTAATTGCAAATTATCCACAACAGTTCAAATGCATGCTTAATAAAAACGACTAAAACGCTCGCGGATAACCATGCACCTAAATATTAAATATCTTGATTATTTTTTCTTCACTTTCTTAAGTTTTTTTATAAACTCTGCAACTTTTGCTGCTACCCACGATTCTATTACTTTACATAAAATTTGGCAGCGGCCTATTGAATTACGTGGAAATAATCATGTGCTTGTTTACCCTTAATTAAAAACGATCAGATATTTATTTGGTCAGGCGACTTACAAGAATTGCGCCAAACTCTTGTAAGTCATACCTACTATTTACTCATTCTCGACGCTGCTAGTGGCAGCTTACTAGGTCGCCACCAAGCTAAAGATATTGAAAAAATTGTTCTCTCACCACCAGTAGTACATAAAAATTTTATTGTCTACACAACTGGTGATCTACTTGAAGCCTTCAATATTCGCCGCAAACAATCAGCAGATCCTAAAAATATTGATATATTTCCCCTTAAAAAATAGCCGCAACAAATTACTTTTTAGTAAGGTATACGTGAATATACTAATCATTACTGCTTATGTATTTCTTTTGCTGCACGCTTTATTGCTGTGATAACTTTTTCATCTTTTTGCAAACCTTGAAATCTAGTTTCGCCGATATAAAAAGTCGGCAATGCTGTAATATTTGATTGCTTGCCGCAGGTATAATCGTCAGCTAAGCGACTGTTGGTGCTATTTGAATGCATACAAGCAGTTAAACTATTCTTATCAATACCTAATTGGCTAGCGTTCATTTGCAACGCCGGTAAAGATAAATCATCAGCTGAAAATAAAATATCAACCATTAATTCACCACGACCAGCTGCTTCTGCACAAACTGCCACCCGTGCAGCGTCCGCAGCATATTTATGCATAGCTAGAGGAAAATGTTTGCGCACAGCACGAATAGGCTTACCTAATTCTGCGCTCATCGTTTCAACTATGCGATTAAGTGCGAAATGCTGAGTGCGACAATATGGACATTGAAAATCAACAAACTCAACTACAGTGATAACGCCAGTATTTGCCTCCCGCACACAAGCAGATATTGGCTTTGAATTATTTTCTGAAACTGCGGGTGGCTGAGTAACTAAGCCAAAAACAAAAGGTGCACCAAAACCTATTAAAAAAAGTGCACTAAAACCTAAACGGCCACGCTTAGTAAGCGGTGCTATTGGCTTTCTATTTAATAAGACCAAAACCGCAATACTCAGCTGAGCAAAATCACCAATACAACAATATTTGCAAAAAGCTTTAATAAAAACAGCTTGCTCAATAAATAGTGCAATACCCGTAAACCCACCCAAAGTTGCGGCTAAAGTAAGTAAGCGACGAGCAATTGGTAACTGCAAGTGTAATAATATTAAAATAAACAAAAAATAAGTGACAGCAAAAACCGGTGTTGGAATACCTGCAATATATGCAAAACGTGATGCTCTAACTAGATCACAACCTTGGCCTGGTCCACAAAACATATTTGATGTTTGGGTATAATCCCATAATAAAACTACACTTGCACCTAAACCTACAATGGCTAAGGTTCGTAAAATCCAATCAATAAGCGCATTATGCGCAGAAATCTTTGAATTCGCAGTAGTAAACATGATGATTAGTCATTATATACAATCCCTATCACCTATCTGGAAGGTTTTACAACCGACATAAATGTAAATGAACGACATAATAATCATTGGCGGTGGTATTAGTGGCATGAGTTTAGCGCATTTCTGCGCTGCTAAGGGATACCAAACTCTCGTTATTGAAAAAGCACCGCATTTAGGAGGTTGTATTCATTCATGGTACCCATTCAGCGATTATTGGGTCGAATTGGGCACTCATACTTGTTATAACTCGTATGTTTCACTTTTACATATAATTGAACAATTAGGTCTGCGTAACGAAATAACCGCTCGCCGAAAAGTTTCTTTTCGCTTGTTAATAGAAAACCAAATACACCCAATTTTAAATAAATTATCTATCAAAGACATAATGCTGCGCCTTTGGCGCCTGTTGTATCAGCGTAAAACCAATAAAACCGTGCGTGAATTTTACGAACCTATTGTTGGAATTCAAAATTATAAAAATGTATTTGCATCACTATTTGCTGCAGTAATTTCACAACCAGCCGAGCAAATTCCTGCAGTAATGATTTTTAAAAAACGTCATCAACGAAATAGCAAAATCCCTCGCAGTTTTACTATGCAAGGTGGCTTATCAACCATTATTGATGCTATTGCAAATCATCCTAAAATTAGCACTCACCTCAATACTACAGCTTTAAATATTACACGTAATGGCAACGAAATGATTGTCCATACTAAAAATGGTGAAAATATTAGCAGTCGTTTTGTCGCACTTGCAGTTTCACCACCAATTGGTGCGTCGATAATCAAAAAACTCTCACCTACAGTAGCATCACTACTTAAACAAATTTCCATTACTGAAATAGCTACTACGGGGATAGTTGTACGAAGCCAAACTACCACCCTTCCGTTAGTTGCTGGTCTAATACCAATCAATGGAGATTTCTATTCTATAGTCACAAGAGACACGGTATCTGACTCCCGATACCGTGGTTTTGCATTGCATGCTGATGCTATGGTTAGTAATCAACAGCAGTTGTCAACATTGGCAGATATCATTGGTATTGACACCTGTGAATTCTTAGAAACCACAAATTATCAAGCTACGTTGCCATCACCTCGTATAGGTCACCAAAAAATTATTGCTGATATAGACCATGCATTAAAAAAACTTCCGCTGTTAATCACTGGAAACTATTTTGAGGGATTTGCCTTAGAAGATTGTGTCTTGCGATCAAAACAAGAATCAAACAAACTAACAGTCGTTAAATAGGGGGTGTCCATATTTGCATACCTCTTTACTTACTCTGACCATGTTGTCTCAGCCGTGACGCAGATCACGTTTTGAAATATTTAAAATCACTAATATTTTCGGTTAACTTGTAAATGTCAAAGGTTGGCATTAACTTTGCTATAGTATTATTCGCCATGATTAAAACAAAGACTTTTACATATATTGTGTTGCTATTAGTGGCTTTTGTAATTGGTCTCTTTGGCACACTGGCTGTTAGTCATGCTGTAATACAAAAGTGGGGTGTTCAATCTCAAAGTATTGAACAGCCTGCATCAAATCAAACTACACCAAAAATAAATAATGGTGTTAATACCATTGAATGTTAAAAATAAAATACAAATCGAAATAGCTAAAACCGATGGTATAAAATCACCTCTAATTTAATCACCAGTTATTATATCAGTCATCTCTAAGTATTTTTTGATGCATGACAAAGCAAAACAGCGATAGCAGGGGGTGTCCCTAAATAACAAGAGTTCGCCATAGTATACTGTGACACCAGTGTTTTAAATTATAATACGAAGGCTAAAAACAAATTATTTGATAAATGAGACTAGGCTATACTTTGGTATGGTTCAAATAATGCAAAAGCGCCTTCCCCAAGTGCTGCTACTTGCTCTGATTGTCGTACAGCTTCAACAATCTCATAGTTACGTGGATCAGCTAATACAGCTCGAACAAGCTGCGTATTTAATGTGTGGCCAGGACGTTGTAAGGTTAGCTTGCCAATTACCGGCATACCAAAAAGGCTTAAATCACCAATAGCATCAAGTATTTTATGGCGTACAAATTCGTCTGGATAGCGTAAACCCTCAGGGTTTAAAACCCTATAGCCATCGATAGCAATAGCGTTTTCAAGTGAAGCGCCACGAGCTAGTCCTTTTGCTTTTAAAGCCTCAACATCTTGTACAAAACCAAATGTGCGTGCTCGCATTAGTTCGCGGCGAAAATTGGCCTCTGTAAAATTAAATCTCAAAGGCGTTGGTGCAATTAGTGGATGGTCAAAATCTAAACTACAAGTTATGCATAATCCTGGCCCAGGTGATAATTTTGCAAATTTATTACCATGTTGCACTTTAACTTCACGTTTTATGACAATAAATCTCTTTGAACAGCGTTGCTCTTCTATACCAGCGGCAGCAAGCATCTCAATAAAAGGTGCAGCGCTTCCATCAAGAATCGGAATTTCATCACCATCAACAAGCACTTGTAAGTTATCAATGCCTGCGCTGGTTGTTGCAGCTAATAAATGCTCTACAGTACCTATTTGTATACGTGAACCATTAACCCCGGAAGCCAAAGATGTTGCTAAGGTGGTATCACTTAAGCAGGCAATACTAGCTTTAAGTTCTACGTGGTTTTTTTTGTCAGTGCGAATGAATAAAATCTGGCTATTTTCGCTAGCCGGTAACAGTTCAACACGTACGCGACGACCGGAGTGTAAACCCACACCAGTGCAACTGACTTTTTCTTTTATTGTTCTCTGTCTGATCATTCACGTTCCTAAAGTCAGAAGCTTTCCATAACAAAAAATAATGCTACTCATTAGATAAAGCAGCAGCTAGAAGCAGATATCCAAAAAACGTGCCAAGTTATCTGTATAGCTGTTTCATTATGTAATCTTCTTGAAATATCTCCAATTTTACATCTCATTAAGTTTTTTTGCAGCTTCTTTTTATTACAGTTTCTGACATAACCGTCAGGTATTATACTTTATTGCGTCTCTTATAATCCGAATTATTGAGAATCAGGGGGTACCATAAGCAAGCAAGTCACTCAAGAATATTGTTGTTTTTTTGCATATAGAATAAAAAAATTATTGGTACGTCTAACAAGAATAGCCACTATGACATTTGTGACATGGGAAATGTCTTTTACACTACCACAACCCTATTGATAACTTTTTTTCCTTTTATTTTAGGTGGTTACGTTTATATTCATTAGTAATTGATTAAAAACTTGGTAAAAAAATAAAAAAACTTATCTATCGTTTCTTCTAATAATATGTATATGCTTAGCGGATCATAAATATGAATAGTATGCGTAAATATAGTCGTCGCAGCTTTATCAATGGAAGTAAAAAACGTACTTTAACATACCTTAACATAAAATTTCGTAGTTATCGCAGTAAGGAGTTCCACATGAATAAAGTATTATTGATAATACCCTTTATTTTTGGATTTAGCTTTTGGCTATCTGCATGTGGCAATAATAAAAAAATTGAAGACACTTCAATTACCGACCCTAATAATGAAAATGGCAATGAGTCTGGTAAGCAAACCGGAAACGAATCCGAAAACCAAACCGAAAATGAATCTGGGAATATTTGCGTAAGTGGCAAAACTCGTTGTGAAAATAATAAAATTGAAACCTGCGATGGTACTAATTGGTCGGTGACTAATGATTGTACTGCAAGTCAAAAAAAATGCAGCAATGATGCTATCACTTGTGAATCCGTATCATGCGACACTGATTTTAACTCTGACAATGCTTGTGGGGGTGAATTAACAGGTACCTGGCATCTTGCTGATATATGCGTGAATACTGATGAATTGGCGGCATTATTCTCACAAGCTACTTGTATTGTAAAAATAAATAATGTTGTAGTTTCTGACATAACTGGTACAGCTGTATTTAGTGGTACCACAGTGCAAAGAACGGTAAATGCCACCGCACAAGTGCAAGTTACTTATCCTTTATCATGCTTTCCAAGTTATCAATGTGTTTATTTTGGTCTCTTAATAGATACCTTTATTAACACAGCTGCTGCTACGACTTGCTCCGAAGATAGTTCGGGATGCAATTGCACCATAACGCTTGCTTTTAATGAAAATAGCGATGCAACATACGCAACCTTAAATGGTACTATGACCATCAATGAAAAGAGTACGTACTATTATTGTGTTGATGGTTGGCAAGTGTCTTTTCGTCAATATGGTAACAATGCTGATGAAAGCAGTTTTACTCAAGTCTATGTTCGATAGTAACTCTTAATAATTACCTGGCCGCTATAACAAATATATATTAAAGTCTTTATTTGCAGCGTCGAGCTTTTTTTATACATTCTTTCATATTACAAAGGTGTAATATTATGATTATCAACCAACAACTTAAAACTTGTCACAAATCAATATTGCGTTTTACGGTCAGCATAATCTTTATTAGTAATTTAATATTTGCTAGCTGTAGCCATCATGGCACTAATATGGCCACTGTTTCTTTAAGAAAAATCAATATTCGGCCTGATTCAAATCCAGTATTAAAACGTGAATTTGGCTCACTACCAGCGGCACAAGAAAAAATTATAGAATTAAATGTGACATCGATACAAAAGATAGATGCACATATTTATATTGAAGCGCGCGATCACCAAAACTCAAATGAGTTTAAAATGTATTGGCCGTCACAACCAATTATATTAAATATAATAAACAATAAAACATCATACAACGGTATAGCGGTAACTACTCCCAATGGAGTAATCATTCGTTTAGCTGCAGAACTTAAAGATCTTGTTAGCCGCCATATTAATTTACAATATTTGCCATCTTCTTATCTCAGCAGCAATAATGTCATTACGAAAACCCCTCCAATTATTAAAGTAGTAGTTTCAAAAATTTCCCCTACTATTGTTGATTCTACTGAAGCTATTGCGTCACCGATGCAAAGGTTTTATAAGTCGATTGCTGAGGCATTTAGTAAATTAAACTCTGGTGCTATTGGGCCAAAACCTTTTTACACTTTTGCCTACAATCGTCTAAATGCTTTAAGTATCGCAACTCAAAAAAGTCAACGCTTAACGGCAAATTCTCTATCAAGTAATCGCATCCAACGCGCAAAAATCGGTGATCTAATGAGTTTATACACAGGTTGGCTATCAGTAGAAGAAGCACTGCAAACCGATCGCGCCCTTTTATTTCGTGGTCCCTCCACCGCAATGCAAACTATAGCCCTATCAACGCTTAAAGAAGTACCGTTAACCGAGCATCCCTGGAATAAGATGCTTACTGAATTACCTAACAAACCACAGCCAATAGCTGACCCCCTTTCGGCATATGTTCCCAATGATGTTGCTTATGTACATTTTCATGATTTGCGCACCCTTGTTCTTTTAATGAATGATGTCGAGCAATGGGCTTCGCCTCTAGCACAAATCATTGATAACAAACCTGGTGCTACCCATTTTGTGCAACGCTATGAACAACAGCTTGCTATTGAAAAAACTGGCTTAGCCGAAAAACTTGGTCATATCGCGGCTGATGGTATTGCCATGGTTGCTAGCGATCCCTTCTTTCGTGAAGGCACAGATGTATCGTTGCTTTTTAAAATCAAAAATCAAACTATACTTGAAACTGCTTTAAATTATTTTAGTAAGCGTGCACGTGAACGCCGTGGCGATGCTGCAATATCATCATATACAGAGGGTGGTTACACAATACATCTGCTAGCCACTAAAGACCGTGATATTTATCAGCACCGTTTACAAATTGATGATGTATTAATTATTTCTAATTCTCGTTCGGCAATCAAACGCTTCATCGCTGTAAAAAATGGCAAACTAGCACGCCTGCAAGATTCTGGTGATTATCTTTACATGCGAGCACTTTATCCTTTTAATAAAGATAAAGAAGATGGTTTTGCTTTTATTGGTGATGCTTTTGTTGCACATACCATAAGCCCACGCATAAAAATATTGCAATCACGACGTATGCAGGCACAAGCAGATCTTGCAACAGTTGGCTATACAGCGTTATTGTATGGTTTGCTTGAAGGTAAACCACCAAAATATATTAAAGATATTTTAGATGCTAGTTTGCTTCTACCCGAAGAGTTAGTACATGCTGATGGTTCTAATATCAATTTAGACATAAAGCATGGGACTAATTCACCATGGGGAACTCTATCACGATTAGTACCTCTTGCAGAACTTACTATCGATAAAGTCACTCCTGAAGAAGCACAGGCTTACCAACGTTTTAGCGACACCTATCAACGCAATTGGACAGGTTTCATTGATCCGATTGCTGCTAGATTAAAACGTAACGCTGATGGAAAAATTGTTGAAATTGATGCTCGTATGCTACCCCTTATCGATCAATCAGAATACAACGACCTAATACGCATTGTTGGTCAACGTTATACATCGCATGCACCGCAAAGCTCTGGCGCCTCAGTCACTTTGGCGATTGGCGCCGAAGCTAAGCTGCGTCGACAACTTGATAAGCTAAGCCGAAAAATGACTTCTAGCCGTGACTTAAACTTAGGCTGGCTCGGTGATTGGGTTGCAATAGGCACTGCTGATCGCAGTGGTCTTTGGGATGCAATGTTATGGTCACACGAAATTCCTACCTTACAAAGTAGCTCTAATATTCGCGATGAAGCACGTACCAAAATGAAAGATATTCTTGGGCATCTGCCATTTTATGTAAGCGCTCACATACAAAATAAATTAGCGTTTGCAGCAACTCTTGTAGCTACCCGCGGTTATGCTGATTCTGCAGCAGCCGGTATGTTCGAATGGATGCAAGATAAACCATATCGTTCAATACCAATTACCCTAATTCAAGAACCTCAAGTTAAAAATGATGATGATAGTATTCATCGCGATGTACAGCGCTTTGGCATAAAAATTTATTATGCTACGGTTGCTGATATCTTCATTGCTGCATTAGAACGTGAGGTTATTGAAGAACAAATTGATGATATCCTAGATGAATTAAACGCCGAGGAAAAAATTAAAAAGGCACAGCAAAAAAATAAGGCCGATAACAACGCACAAACTCCTAATCAACCAAAAGAAGGTGAAATGCAAGCTAGCGTATCCATACGACCTATAAGTCCTAATGGGTGGCTAATAAAAAGTCTTGCTGGCCTTTTAGAAAAATATAATCTACGCAGTAATCAAGACGCCTACAGAACTGTCGAAATCCTTATGCAAAGCTTAAAAATAGATCCAACTAAGCAAGAAGATTTACGAAGACTTGGGCTGGCTTATTTTGGTTATGAACCTCGCTTTGCAAGTGGCGGTAGCTTTAAATTAAGCGTTGATGGTCAACTAACCCATTCAATATATGGTTCAAATGCTAATCCTGTACTCCCGGATCTTCCGGTCAAAAATGCGCCGGTATCTTTCGCTTTTGAAGATTTAGAAGCATTAAAAATGAGTGTTAGTTTTGAAGGTGAAGGCAATCACCGTGGTTTACATACAAATATATTATGGCATCATAAAGCTAAACGCTAAGACATAACCTCCCCAGCCCTACTTATGGCTTACTTAAGGTGCCTTATATAAAAAGGTACCAAACACCTTAGCCCCTAGCCATATAAGCCAAGGCTCTGCAAGCTTTATTAGGTGCTTTTAATGGTGCTGCATTTATCCCTATTAACGCTTAAGTTTTTAAAGGGCGACCTGAATATTTACTTTAATTCATACTAATTTTTTTAGTTATCTCAGCCACATGTTTGCCTTGAAAACGTGCACCGGGCTGTTAATGGCCACCAGTAAACGGGTCAAAATGACACTTTTAGTCGCCGCAAGAAATTAGCCTGTCGTTAAAGCAGGAATTTTAGTTAAAACCGCGGCTTGACCATACAATGGCGACATCACCACTATACTTCTTTGACCTAGATGATGCGCCACAACTTGCGGCTGTCGACATCCTCGACCATGTTCTTTATGTCACCGAGCAGGCTTTGTTATGCACTCATTGCGAGTTAGTTGCCGGTGATGAGCCACAATCAGCCAATGTAAAACTATGGATCGCGGATACTATCGTTGAACAAATGAAGGCTGTGCGTCGAAGTATTAGTGCTTACCGCCAAGTTATTGCTCAGGATCACGAATAGTCTGGCTGCTAGTTGATATTTCGGCCGACAGTGTTTCCTGGCGCATCACCCGTCTGGTTGGCGTGGTGTGATAATAAAATACCAAACCTTAATAACCTTATGTAATTTGAGCACCGATCCATGTCCGCTTTCGGTCGAAAGACCACCTTAAAGATCTGATGAAAAAGCGTGAGAATTAACACCAGAACGAAAAGACCGTAGCCCGGTCGCTTACCAGAATACCGGTGCAGGAGCCGAACAGCGGCTTGCTGCTCTCGGTGCTACCATCCAGAGCTATCTTGAATACCGTCACCAGATTCGTGGCGATGGTCCATAGCGAGCTCAACTTGCCGCCCGCAACGCGAACGCGGATCAGCTCGCCAAACTCACCGCGTAAAGTTCCATAAACCCGTCACCACCGCTAAGCCGATAAGTCAGGCCTCAGTTGAAAACTATCGAGTTGCCTTTGAATCAACGTGGCGAACCTTAAAAACACCGCCATCTTTAGCTGAGTGCTGACCGCTGAAAGCCGAAAAGCACTTAGCACCAGCACAGATTTCATGAAAAAATCTTGCCGCTGGGCAAAGAAAACCACCGTTAGTAATACAAAGTCCATTGTTTGACGATCATTTTTTTCGGTGGTAACTCCCTGCAATTACTTAGGGCGCAATGAACGTTTACAAAAATTGCACAACACTATGCTTTGCTCTGGTAATTGTCCTGACTTCTGGGTGAAACCTAAGAAGTGTCGCTCTTTAGGACGAGATACAGCACTTTTAGCACGATTTACTTTAAGACCTAACCGCTTCTCAATAAACCGTACAATGCTAGCCATCACACGCTCGCCTGAGCGTTTGCTACGCACGTAGATATTGCAATCATCTGTGTATCGTACAAAGTGGTGACCGTGACGAGAAAGCTCATGATCAAGCTCATCAAGCACGATGTTGCTTAGCAATGGCGATAGTGGGAACACCTTGCGGTGTTCCTTTATCATTGCTAACCACTACTCCCTCTGGCATTACCACTTGCGCTTTGAGCA
>JAFGEK010000212.1 GCA_016931625.1 Deltaproteobacteria bacterium
AAAAATCCTTGATACCTTGAGCTAGTGCATTACACTAAGAAAAGGGAGTGCTCACTGATTAGTGAGGAGGTGTATAGATATGTCTGCGGTACCACTTATAGTAAAATCTAATCTAGAAACCTTTTTTATAGATGAAATAGCAAATGCTAAGAATAGATTAGGTATTAAAATATCAGATTTAGCTGAATTTTATTTAGTGCATTTGCTTTGTGATTTTGCTTTGCAAGCAAACTGTCCTAAGCTTGGCGAGCAAGCTTTGGCGCTACAATATCAAAAAGCGGTTGATGCGCTGCCGGGTGAGCGGCTGATACGATTAAAAGATCTTGGCGATGAATCACTTTATATAGCTGGCTTTTTCACCGAGTTTATCGAACATTCACTTGTTGATGTTAGTTACTACATTTCTATGGGTGGCAACGCTTATAGTTCGCTTTCAGATTTGGTTAGCACCAATAAGCATGCTGCAAAATCTGCTGTAGTTTACGAACAATTAGCGGTAAATTTTTCAAGTTTAGTTGATTTATTGAATCAGGTTGCAGATCAAACCCGCGCTACTACAAATAACCACGAATTGTTGCACCTTTATGAGCGTTGGTTGCGCACCGGCAGTACCCGAGTACAAAAACTTCTTCATGAAAATGGCCTATATGTACGACAAGGCTTACCAAGTGATTATGAGCAGTAGACACGCTTAACGAATAAGCAGATATTTACACATTATGCTGACACAGTATTTGAGCCTAGCGTCGCTTTCAGGATAGACTCTTGAAATCGTGATAATATCTTGTACAGTTTGTCAAAGAACTTTTACGCTAGATAGCGTTCGTGCGCATGGCGTAAAGCAAGCTAAATGTGTCTGTGGCGCTACCATTGTGCTGCGTGACCCGGTGAATCGAACAAAATTTGGTAAATATTATTTGCAAGAACGTCTTGCTGCGGGTGGCATGGGTGAAGTTCTGCTTGCTAAAAGCGTGGGTGTCGAAGGCTTTGAGAGAGATTTGGCGATAAAAAAAATATTGCCGCATCTTTCACGCGACCGTGACTTCATAAACATGTTGGTCAAAGAAGCCAAACTTACTGTGCTTCTGCATCACCCTAATATCGTTCAAGTTTATGACCTTGATAAGGAAGGCGATGAGTATTACATCGCCATGGAATATGTACCATCAGTTAACTTAAGCATGTTGCTAGTGCATTGTGCTGATACTGATCAAACCATTCCAGTACCGGTAGCAGTTAGTGTTGCCCTGCAGATGCTGCAAGGTCTTAGCTATGCACACACTCTAAAGAGTGCAGATGGGCAACCAATGAACATCTTGCACCGAGATATTACCCCGCAAAATATCTTAATTACTAAAGAAGGATGGGTAAAAATTACTGATTTTGGTATTGCTAAAGCCAAAAATGAAATATCAACCACACAACCAGGCACCATTCGCGGCAAACTTGGTTATGTAGCTCCCGAGCAACTCAGAACTAAAACTGCTGATCAACGCGTTGATATTTTTAGCGCTGGTATCGTTTTATGGGAAACTTTAGCCCAACGACGATTATTTAAAGGTGAAGATGAAGTCGACACTTTAGGAAAAATTGTCGATGCAAAAATTCCGAATCTTTGCAAACTTAGAGAAGATATTTCACCACAGCTAAACGCGGTAATTCAACGCGCACTGGCACGCGACCCTGATGCCCGCCCGATTAGTGCTGCGGCTTTTCATGATGAGCTATTAGCAGCTATTCAACCTGCAACTGGTAATGATTATTTAAAAGAGTCGCGCCAATTTTTAGAAGCGCAAAGCACTTTATTTAAGCAACATCAACCTGAAGTAAAAAACAATGAAACACCTACTTTAGCTATTGCTGGTACAAAAACCAGCAATCAGGGTATCATTGCCATCACCAAGCTCACTGTACCAGCACCACATCCTAAACGGCGTTTAGTATTAGCAAGCTTAGCCATTTTGCTGTTAGCGGCGGCGGCTTTAGTATGGTGGAAGGTGATTAAACCAAAGCCAATTATCCAACCAGCCTTAACAGTACAAGAGGTTCAGGCTGCCATAGATGCTGCAAATGAAAGCATCTTAAAATGTTATACAGAAAAAATTACCGCTAACCTAAATCCCAGCGCCCAATTAGTAATTGCCGCTAACGGACATATTACTGATGTAAAATTACAACCAGGGGCAATGTCTGAAATAAGCACCTGTTTAAATACGACGTTAAAAAACATTCACTTACGAGCACATCCCGCAGCCAAATTTGTGGTTACCATAAAGCTGCCGCAACCACAAAAACCAACTGTCTCAAGTGCACCAAGCAATGAAACCGCAGAAGTTGAGCATAGTACTCAAAAAGAATCACAAAAACCGAATAATACACCGCGCCCTTTACGTCCACTTTCACCTGAAGAAATTCAACGGGGAGTCGTCTTACGTTTTGCCGCAATTAGTCGATGCCTTAGTGATCTCGAGCAAAAATCTGCTCCAGATACCGTGATTGCTCATATAGTAATTCAAGCAAATGGTCGGGTGAAAACGGTAAAACTTACGCCCAAACTAGCTTCAGCAACCGTGACAAAATGTCTAACTAAGACATTAAAACGACTTCGTTTTCGAGCTGGCAGCAAAGCAGTTGAAGCTAATCTACCTTTACATCTACAACGTTACTCACCAGATAAATAAAAACTAAAATTATATTTTTAGCGATTGTTGGTTTCAAGGTGTGCGCTGATATAGCTTTCAAGTTGTCTCATTTCGCTGACATCGATCTTCATTAAGCGTACCCCGATACCAGATCGCCCTTCGGCCATCTGCGGTTGCGTACGAGTTGACCAGACTACTAAACCACGACAATGAAGAGTTGAGTCTGGCAACTTAAATTCCAGATCGAATTCTTTACCAAAACCAAGCGGTTCCTCCATCTCAATAAATAAACCGCCCAGGCTGATATTGAGGATCTGGCCGGTGACAATCGTACGACCACCGGGCATTTTCAGCTTAGCTTCAATACGTGCTTGTACACGTGGATGTGCGCGTTTAACCGATTTCTCCACTTTGAGCAGCTCCAAATTAAATGGTGGCTAACCATGTAATATAGCAAGGAGCGAAGATCACAGCCAGAAATGTGCACAAAGAAAATTTTTTATGGCGCGTTAAGTCGACAACCGCAATTCATGGTCTCGAGATCTATTGAACAAAACTCAGTCATTGGCTCACATGCTGGGGTACATTCCCCTTGGGCGGTAGTTGGGTTTAGCACGCATTCTTGCCAAGATGCGCAGGTTATAGCTTTGCACTCAGTACCAACAACAACGCAGGTATCACTATGAGCGGCACATTCGGTTGCATCGTAACCGCTGCAATTTAGATCACATGCATCCCCTCGACACTCACAATAAAGTGGGCCTTCACAGGCAATACTCATAATTTGTGGATTTTCAGGGTCACTGACACAAATTGGTGTTTCACCATCGTTGCAACAAGGTGACGGTTCTGTAGAAACACAGGTTGAACTTTGATCTGCCCAGGTACACGTAGCACTCGGGCAAGTGGCGGCCGATTTATAAATTGCGCAAGTTAAGGCGGCAGCAAGCCAATCATTGCAGCATTCAATCGCAGCTTCGCAGGTGCTTTGGCTAGCAATAAATTCACCATTGGTATTAAATATATTGCCACACGCATCAGGTACACTTGCACAAGTACACTGATCTTCACTGCAGCGCTGACCAACTGGGCAAGTGCTAAGACCACCCGGGGTACAAGGGAGAATTAACGGACTCGCAACAATACATGGACATTCGCCAGGTCCTGGTGGGGGCACAGGCTCGCATACAAGACCGCTAGCATTAAATACTTCACACTCACCACAAGCCTCAGAATGGCAACGATCAATAACATCACCAAGTTCACAGGTGCATTGTCCGTAAGCATTGCAAATATCATTTATATCCGGGCAATCGCTATCAATCTGGCATGGCGGTTTATCAGTTGCAGTAGTGCAAAGTTCACGTGCGCAACTTTGGGTTTCGGTGCACAAACCACGACAAGGCACAGGCAGCCAATAACGATAAGAAATGATTACCAAATCTTTTTCTATTGGGGTGCAATCTTGGCCTGAAGTATCACGCATAAAGGCAATAGAATTTGCAGTGGGGTCATAGTGAAAACCGCAACTAACTGAACGCGGGATTTCAGCATAGCTGTAAGTACTATCACCATTGGGCCGTGCACGACCAACTTTAATTGTTGCGGCAATCGGGTTACCTAACAATGGATATGGCGCTGATAGTCCCACAATATCGCTAATGATTAATTGCATGAAATCTTTATAGCTATCGACACAAATGTTTTGCGTACGCCCATGGGTGGCAATGGCAAGATCACGATAAGCCTGTCCATCACCACGGCCCCAAGTATTACTAGCGCCATCGCATTGATCTACGGTGTCAAAGAAAGGTGAACTAACTGACGGATAACCGCCCATACCAGGTTTTCCAGCTTCACGAGCAATCGCATATACCGGCCCCGCAAAACCCAAACCTTTAAGAGTATCAAACGTACAGGCGCTACCTGTCCAACGGCACATAAACTCAGCTTCACATGCACCTTGACCGCTACCGGTAAAGCTATTGCAACGTGCCTGATGTATGGTATTGTATGCCGCATACGGATTAGCGCTAGTGCTAAAATAATCGCCATATTCACCATATAGTGATTCATGTAGGCGCTTTTGACGTTTGCAAGCGCGGCAGTCATTGATTTCATATTTTAATTTACAGGCACGTTTAACTGAACCTGAAGGACCACCGGTTACTACTGAAGCATCCCAGTAACAACGGGCATCATTTTCACATGCATCTTTACTTTCAAAATAATTTGAGACCCCATTTTGATAAGTAGTATCGATATTGTAAATAACTGAAGTACAGACATTTAGGCATTTTGAACTTATCGAATCCCATACACATAAATTCGTACCAGGTAGTGATGATCTAACATCGTCAAATTTTGCCGCCTCAAAAAAGTTATTATAAGCTTGGCAATCACCTGCTGATTTTAGCAATGGACAAGGATCACCTATACAGCTTGTACCACTATCTGCAGCAAATGGTGAACAATTAGCAACCACACAACGGTTACCGACATATTTGCAGCCAGCATTCTGACAATCTGTTTGATTGCCATCATAATCAGGACAATTATTGCGCTCACGCAACGAATGTGAACGTGACTCGTAATCATTAGCCCAAGCGGCTAAATCAACGTTATAACCTGCGGGCGGTTCAAGGTTATAATTTTGTGCGGCGCAATAAGCATCGGTGCAGTCTTCAAGGGTTGCGGCTTTGCTATCGGCATAGCGGCATTGTGCGGGCAATGATGTCGTATCGATTTTGTCGGCATCAAGCTTACTGGTATCTGAAATATCTACCGCGCATTCATCTTTAAAATAAAAATCTTCTTCGTCTGCGAGAATAATCGTTGCTAACGGTACTATAGGACAATAAGTACTACCATCGGCGCTAGGAGAGCATGCTACACATTGATTACTGATGTTGCAGGTAAGACCTAAGCTAGCATGCGTACAACAGTCAGGATTGTTTGCGGGACATGACAAGGGATCACAAGTATGACAGCACGCACTGGCACAATTAGGATCAATGGGATTACAATCGCTGCAACATGATAAACGCAAATGTTGTTTTTTATCTGCACCATTATAATTAGCTGGGTAAGCTGGTAACATCGACTCAATAAGCTTGCGCACTGAACGCACCGCATTTTCTCCCGAGGCATGAGCACGCCCGGTACGTCGGCCTTGTATTTCTTGATCTTCTGGTACGCCGCCCATAGCACGAATGAGATCACACATTTGCGAAGCTAAGACAGTTGGACCATCAGAACACTCTTCGGTTAAACGATCACAACAGAAACTATCACCAGGATCACAGGAATCAAGGGCCGCATCTTCTAAAAGATTCATTGAGGCGGTATTGCAAGTAGCATTAAGATCTGGCGCTATAAAACCTTCGTGGGCAATAAGGGGGGTGGTGACATAAAAAGGTGCAAATTGGGTATTATAACTACCCTCATTACAAGCATCAATAAAGTTAGTTGAACCTGCCGCCGAAGAATCACAATCAAGTAAATTGCTATCTTCATAATAAAAAGTGCCACCACCACCAGGTAAGCGGTAGTTATCGGCATCAATAGTAATACCTAGTGCTAATGCGTTGGGGTCCATACACTTATGATAAGTTGGTGAATTAGTATCAGGATCACAAGAAGCCACACAACCTGCACTACAATCACACCAGCCATTGGCACAGTTGGTGCCACAGCCAGTCGGACATACATACATGCAGCCTAAATGATGATCAGCGCAGTAATTTTGACAAAAACTACCATCTTGAGGACAAGTCGCATTACAAGAAGCGGCAGCATAACACTGTGCCCGCGAACCCTTCGAGGCATTAGTGGTAGTCATTGCCACACGAAAATCTACGATCGGAATATTAGCCCGTAAAACTTCACGAGCTTCGACTGCGGCATTTTGCAAACGCTGAATAATACTTTGCATGGATGCCGAATCGTCTACAACCCATAATAAATCTGCTTGCGCTCGTTGCACATTTTGTTTTTCACAGGTGCTCGCTATGCCATTAGTGGTGCGTGCAATAGCTGAACCCCCGGTTAAATCTTCGAGACGCGACTCGCGTTCAGCGTGCAAACGTATGGTAGTGGCATTAATAGCAGAATCATCAGGAGTTAATGCAACTATTGCTAATACCAACGGATTATCAGCCGCATCTACTTGCTGCAGTCTTTGTACAACTCCGATATATAACGTGTAGGTTGTATAGCTTGGATCAGTGCCACTAAAAACCGGATCGTCATCAAGCAATACTCCACTTGGCGCTGGCGCTTGCCCACCTAAAAAGAAATTCGTCAATAGTTCATTGCGAAATTGGATGGCTGTTTTGCCGCTGCTTAAAGTAACTTTAAAGCGCCGTTGGGCATGATTAATATGAAACCCGGGGGTACCCTCGATATTATCATGGGTTGGCCGAGCGGTAAGTGCCGCTTTTTGATCGATAGCTTGATAAGCACCACTAGCTGGGTCGTAGGCTACCGATAAGCTATCGCGCAGATTATCAAGAATAGTATCAAGTTGACTGCTAGACCATTGCGCAACGATAAAGCCGTAGATCTGGCGATTAATGCGACCAACTTGCGGATCAGTATCAACAATAACCCCGGCGATGGTCTTAAAAACATGACCAAGTATGGTGTCATTAGAATCGTTCTCATTAAAACCATTACCATTATTGTCGCGACCAAAAGCTTTCACCTCATAAGGACTTACTGCACCGGTATCGGGATTACGCTCAACTTCAAGCGCTAATTGGTAATCGAGTTCAGCGCGCTTGGTACTGGCAAAGGTTAAACTTTTTAGGTTCTGGGCACCGCAAACTTGCCATTCAGAATATATTAGACTGCCTGCTGCCGGTGCTGGATCTTCAACACGTGGATCATTTTCACCACTATCAACTTGGCAGTTATGATTAACATCTTCATCGCCATCAATTACCCCATCTTCGTCAGAATCTTCATTTAATGAATCAGTAGCACCACCACTAAAGTTTCTTTCACAGCCATCTGATAAACCATCACCATCGCTATCGTAATTTAGCGGATCAGTCTCACCAGGTTCACCGATATCATGTTTGCCATCGCCATCGTAATCACCAATTTGAGCGATAAGACCATCGTTGTTTAAATCTTCGCAGACACCATTCATCCAAGATAAACAACCGTCGTATAAACCATCAAGATCAGTGTCACGGTCGCGCGGATTAAGTTCACCGGGGTCAGGTGGGCCGCCGCTACGATTTAGGTCTTCGATGCCATCACTAAGCCCGTCGCAATCAGTATCCACCATAAAAGCGCAAGTCTCAGTGAAAGCTAAAACTGTTTGGCTAACATCAAGACGGTTAGCAATTAAAGCGCTATCACAATATCCATCATGATCAGCATCTTCGAGATTATCAGCAATACCGTCATAGTCAGAGTCAACAAGACGCGGATTGCTTTCGCCTTGGGTTGCTAAAGCAAATGAAGGATCTACACAGCCATTGGCGTCAAGTTGGGTTGGTGGATCAACAATACCATTGTGATTGCGATCTTCAACGCCATCGAGGATACCATCACGATCACTATCTGGTAATAAGGGGCTGGTTTCAGTAAGCGGATCAAAAAAACCATCTTGATTAGAGTCTTCTAAACCGTCTTCTATACCATCATGATCAGTATCGGAATCTAAAGGGTTGGTTTCGTTGCGCCCAAAAACACCATCATGATTTAAGTCTTCATTGCCATCAATAATTAAATCACCATCAGTATCAATATTAATTAAACAAGTCTCACCCGGGTCACATAAACCATTGTGATTTTTATCTTCGATAATATCTGGTATGCCATCACCATCACTATCACTCTTGCGGGGATTGCATTCACCTTCATCGACGATGCCATTTTTGTTTCTATCCTCTAAGCCATCGGGGATACCATCACTGTCACTATCATTGCGTACAGCACTGGTCTCATCTGGGATATCACGACGCCCATTATGATTAGCATCTTCAACACCATCAGGAATGGTGTCACCATCGCTATCGGTGCTACGTGGATCCATTTCAGTAACGTCTTTGCAATCTATCGTCGTCGGGCCACAACCATCTTGATCATAGTCTTCGCAACCATCGCCGATACCATCGCTATCAGTATCCCATAAATCCGGATCCGAATTGCCATGTGCGGTTTCTATATCGTTGGGTATGCAATCACCGTCACGATCAGTAGCGCTTACCGTACAACGACAGTGTGCATCTGGCTCAGTGCCTGTGCCGGTGCCTGTACCAGTACCGGTACCTGTCCCCGTGCCCGTACCGGTGCCTGTCCCTGTACCCGTACCGGTTCCGGTGCCTGTAGTATCGCAAGTAGAATCGCAACACACTTTTTCGCCGGTAGCTTGATTATAACAAGTACCGTCAGAATTTTGGCAAACCACACAACTTGACGCTTCACCGCACACTGTCGGATCAGTGCTAGTATGACAAGCCTCCCCGGTGTCACTAGCGCATCCCGTAAGGGCAATAATCAGCAAAGCCGCACTCAGAACTGAAAAAGTCGAAATTTTGCATATCATGTTAATACTCCTAAAGTGCGCCCTACCGTACGGGATCACGGCGGATTTGGGCGTTCGCTACAAATACAACCACATTCTTCACAGCACTGCTCATGTTGCGGACTACAAGCTGGAACACAACGTTGTGTAACCACATCACAAGTTTGCCATGAAGCACAATCATCGTCACCATTGGGGCATAAATCCCCACTACAACATGTTGGTTCAGTACACCTTACAGTATATTCTGTAAGATTCTCACCTTCGGTGCAAATAAGCAAAGCTCCTGTAGGGCAACAACTACCACCAACTGCAATAAGATTTGTGCAACATTGTTCAAGTAAAGCACAGCTTGAAGTTGTACGGGTATCACTATGATAAACCACACAACTAGAGATATCGCCACTGCACTGCACACAATCATGCGCTACAGCATCGCCCTCACAATAAGGAAAAGCTTCGGCATGCGATATGTACCCACATGGACATACATCTGCCCCAGGTGAAATATCTACCTGACAAACACTGCATTTGCCACTATCAGGATTAAGGCGTTCACCACTGTTACATTGCGGCAAGGGTTGATTATGACCTTCTTCGCGAAGATCGATCGTCTGCAGGCAAGCTGTTGGCGCTAACAAACTAAGCACCAAAATGTAACGACGCAATCTCACGGTTCACCCTTGCTACTGTTCTTGTGGTAATGCTTTACTACATTGTGCGGCATCATCCCAAAGTTTAGCTAAACGTTTAGCCTCACGTCTTAAATTATTATCTGTATTACGAGCAGTAACTAATTGAGATAAGCAAGCCACTGCAGCACAAGGCTCTAGGGCTCGCTGCAATTCACATAGTGCCAACATCGCTTGTTTTTGCACTTCACCGACACCCGTTTTAGCTAAACGTACAAAAACTTCTCTGGCACGTTCAGATTGCCCTAAAGCAAAACCATAAATACGTGCCCTTTCAAAACGACAGAGGTCTGTGATACTTCGCTCTAGCCCAGCAACACGCAAGCATTCATCATAAATCGCTAACGCTTTTAAGTAACTACCTGCTTGCTGCATTTGCTCGGCTTGCGTCAAACGTGGCAAAAAATCTGAGGTTTCATGCCTAATTTTTTTGATAGTTTTTGCAAAATTATTTTGTCCTTGACTGCGAGCAACATGCGCAGTTCGGGCGGGCGCAGGAGCAACCATATTTTTATTTATCTTTCGTTTATTAATAGTTGTAATACCATCGACCTGCATAGTCGCTCCTGCGCTCTTGTCGGCATTCGTAGCAAATTGCAAATTTGCAAAAACCTCGTGGTGGTTAGTCAAATAGCTATTATTTAGATATGAGTACATCTGTGCACTAATGTTTTGCATTTTTGCATTGATCGTCGTCTTATCTAACAGCACTTGTTGTCCGGCGCTTACCAACAAGTGTTGAGTATTATTGTCGATCGCGACCTGGCCTTCACCTACCGCAACGATAATACTTTCATTATCGTTAAGAGATACCGCAAAACGTGTGCCTACTGCTCTTATATGCGCTAATGGAGTCTGTACAATTAGACTCCGTCCTTGACCACCAATAAAATCGAAAGCTACTGTCCCTTTGGTAAAATTATAAATCAGGTGTTGTTGATCACCTTGAGTTACACCATCAGTTACAACATCTGAGACTACACGCACAAATGGCGACGGCGCGGTGGCAATCAAAGTCGTGGTGTCATGCATAAATGGTTGAGTTTGATGTACCCAAACCACTAAGGCCGCTAAAGCTGCAACGGCGCTGGCTACTAAAATGGCGCTTAAACTCCAACGTGCGTGGCGTTTTTGCCGGTCGGCTGCTTCAACGTAAGGCTGTAATCGTTGCTGCAAACGCGTTAACTCGCTGTTAGCAACAACATATTTTTCTTCCTTAGCTGTCGCGATGGCAATGTTTAGCGAATCGGCAATGCTACGACAATTATAGCAATGAGCCAGGTGACTATTAACTCGTTGCGCTGCCAGCCCCTTTAATTCACGTTGCGCATGGGCTACGAGTTCGTCTTGATACTGAGCGCAAGTCATGGCTTGGCCTCCTTGGTACTTCTTTCACTATGCGGGGAACCCACTTTTACCGAATCTTCTAATTTGTTGGCAAAAACACGTGCAGCAAAACAACGTGCTAAACGTGCTCTGCCACTTGCCAACTGTGAAGCTATCGTTGGCAAAGGACGGCCGGTTTGTGTGGAAATATCTTTAAGAGTTAATCCTTCAAGGTCATGTAAAACCACGGCCAAACGCTGTGTAGGTTCAAGATCTGATAGCGCCGCATAAAGACATCGAGATGCTTCACGGGCTTCAATCAAATATGTCACATCAGTTTGGCCAATATTAGACTCATCTATTTCAGTACATTCTGGCTGACGATAACGAAGACGCATTTCTTGATAAGCAACATTATAAGTAATGCGACGAATCCAAGTTGATAATTGCGAACGCCCGGCAAACGAAGGTAACGCGCGAATTACTTCTACAAATACGGTTTGATATGCATCATCAATATCGGCGTTGGGCCCAAAAATTCGCTTAAGTCGACGATAGACCCATTCGCTATAGTCACGCACGACGCGCTCAGCAGTTGGCCGCGGCCATAAGTGCCCTAAAATACTCATGGCCAAACTACCCCCGCCGCTAATTGCGCACTGTAAGGCGCCTTTTGAACCGTACTATTGGTTAGTAAATAACGCTGACGTACAAGATTCCACATAAACGCCGCATGTAAAAATATTGATTGTTTGACACTTAAAGATATTTGCCAGCGACACACTGGACCTAATTCTGCCCCCCCGACCCATAAGTTACGCTTAGAGCTATTAACTAATTCAAGGGTTGCGCCGCTATTGATGCCAATCGCAAAATCCTGAACTTGGTCAAAATTAATAGCAAAAGCTAGATTAGCAAAAACTTGATGCAAGTTAAGGGAATTATTTACTTGTGCAGTAGCAAAACCAGTTTCAGCCCAAGAAATAAAGTTTTGATGCCAACGTTTATCAATAGCAAAGCCCAAACCATAATTTGACCAACCTCTTGTCGCTATTTTACTTATTACAAATACAGCTATACCATCTATAACCTTTTTTTCATCATTATTACTAAAAATTTTTGGCGCTTTATCTGATTCTTTCTTCAACTTAGGTGAGTTAGAGTTGTTATCTGTTTTATTTTGCCCCCTATTCCCTTCAACAAGTAAACGACTAATAGTCGAGCGCACAAATAACCACACCGCAAGCCTTAACTCAACGTTTTCATTATCATTTTTTAATAGCGCAAAATTGCGTTCAGCCCAAAGTTGACCCTTATCGCTGATTACAACTTTAACAAAATCAGCATTTACTGCAATAATTTCAATGATGAATGAATGCCCTAAAAAATCTTGTTTATTAGGCCAAGTAGCAGTGATGCGCTCGCGTATAAACAAAGCCAAATCAGGTTCTGATATATTACTTTCAACCACCAGCGCCTTCATTGTGTCCTCACCGGCATCAACTAATGGCGTCGCGGCAAGTGCCAAAAAGAGGCTGGCGGCCACGTTTACCACCTCAAATATGGCACTCACCGCGGCCTCCTTCTTGGTTAGTTGCAATAAATATAAAAAATTATGAACGAAAATTACTTAAATAGCGAATATGAGATCTAAGTACTGGCCAAAATCCAACTATTAAAAAACCATTGATGCTTAAAGATCTTAGGTTTGATCAGCAAAAATTAGCGCAACTCTTGACAGAATATGGCCATTTGGTGTTTTTACCCCTCTCGTTTATCTAAAAATAAGGAGTGTTTGCCGTGGCATCACTGACACGTATATTTATGACTAAAGTTCGCAACAAAATGCGCAAAATGGGACATAAGCGCAAAAGCAAATTAGAAAATCAGGGTAGCACACCAACACGTGCAGCTTTTTTTGGCGATACAAAAGCCACCAAAGAAGTTAAAGCATAAAATTTTCGTAACTTCTCATAAGCTATCTTTGAATTCATAGATTTAACCGCGCGATGCTAATAAACTTTCGCTTATAAAAATAAGACATACCGCAAGTAAAAACAGCGAGCTAATTCCGCGTACCTCAAAAGGGTTATCAATATCAGATATTCCAACTGAGATTGCGAAATTGTCACCACTTGAATTCTTGCCCAAAGCCGCCGCAACTTTAGCTGTTTGAACTGGAGTAAAATCTGACTCAGCAAGAGTTGCACAAACGCCGATATCTAATCTAGGTTCGCGTAAATATTTATTCGCATGTATGATTTCGGCACGATAATAGCCCACTTCATTAAGGCCATTTATAGTAATATTGTGTTGCGGCGAAGACGTAAAAATTCGACGCTCTTTGCTTGGTGTGATAAGTGCTAATGTATTAAAACCAGTAGGCATAGAAATTTTAGCTGTTTCACCTTGGCGTAAAGCCAAACGCCCTGTTTGCTCGATAGATTTAGCCAGATAGCGCATGGTACGTTGTATTAATGCTGGAAAAATAGGACGTAGTACCAAATCACTCATATCGCGATCGATACTAGTGGTAAGCATCATAACTCGTCCTTTACCTTTGGGTTGAGCTTCAACCAAGGCAGGAGCTCCATTGTCAAATTGCAAAATAATTCTGGTGTTACGATCAGCCCCTACATCGAGATTAAAATAACGAGAGGTACGCGATGAACGTAAACTATCTTCAGCCGTCGTTTCTAATGAACGAAGGATAGGGTGGTCCCAATCGATACTAGCAATACCAAGCGGAGGTGTACGCGCTGCTGGGTCATCTGCAAGATGTAAATCACGCAATGGATGTGGTAATAAATTTCCAAATAGTTTATTAGCACGTTCAAATTGAATATTATCTCCAAGAGTAAAAAACAAACCACCCCCCGCCATAATAAAACTAACTAATTTTGCCACAATCTGTTCTGGCAGTGTACCGACATTGGCAAGAACAACAACGTCGTATTTACTAAGATCAGATGCCCCAGAATTTAAAAAGGCGACATTAACTATTTGCAAATCAATAAATGGATCACCTTTTGGTACTGAGGCAAGAGCACGTTCAAAGAAGAAAAATTCGTCATTATAAGGTGTAACGCTTGGTGCACCATTAACCGCCAATACTTTAACACCAGCGACTATTTCGATGCCTAAGAAAAACAAATCATCAACTTGATATCCATCATTCACGTCTGAGAGTAAACGCAAGGTAACATCGTAAACACCCGACTTGGCAAACTGATAAGTAAACAATTTAGTAGCCATGGAATTAGCAGCTACATCTACATAACCACGCAGTTTTACTTCGCCATTAATAATTAACTCAATCCCACGACCGCTAACCGCATTCGCTCCATAATTACGAATCGACACCGAGAAACGGCGTTCGTTTACTGAATTTGGGCTTGATTCCACGCTTACATTTTCTATTGCACAATTATCAAGGGCTATTAATGTTTTTCGCTTAGCGGCATCAATTAAACGAACCTCAGGTAGAGTTGTAAGTGCAGTGGGGCGCAAAGAATTAAAACTATTTTTTGCTAGATCGCTTACTACAACAAGAGTGACTTTACTTTGACTATCAGCAAACTGAGATAATGCAAGATCCATCGCCATACCCAAATCTGCACTACCCTCTGTTTGTTCAATATGATTAAGCAAAGACTGCGACATGGTTATGTCGCTTGTAGGTGTAGATAGTAACGACCGCACTTCTTTGCCAGCAGTAATTATTGTAGCTTTATCCCCTGGCTGCAGATGTGAAAGCATAGCGCCGGCTAATTTTTTGGCGTTTTCTAGCAAACTTAATCCATCTTTTTGATATGCCATAGAAGCTGAAGTATCTATCACTAGTGCGACATTGCGCTTACTGTTGCCTGAAATCATTGATAGCTGCTTTACAGGTCGAGTAACTCCAAACACTAGCGCCAGTATTGCTAAAGCACGCAAGATAAGAAGCAAAATTTGACGAATCTTTTCACGCCGTGCTAAACGTTTATTTACCGCTGCTAAAAACTCTATTGCTGCAAAAAAAACTACTGGAGCACGCCGACGCCCGATTAAATGAATAATAACCGGCAGTGATACCGCTGCTATCCCTAACAATAACCACGGATGTAGTAAGGTAAATCCGCCCACAATCTAACACCTTGCACAGGCATACCTGTCAGGGCAAGAAATAAGAATATGTATTTGCTGATAGTATTATCTTTAAATTACCCCTAAGTGCACGGTATGATTATTCTAAATACGAGTCGGGCAATGACAGTAACTACTAACAAACCTAATCATTTCTGGCATGAACATATCAGTGTATTATATGATGCAGAGACTATAGCGGCGCGAGTCGAAGATCTTAGTAAGCAAATAACCAAAGATTATGCCGGTTATGAACCAGTTATCCTTGGCATTCTTAAAGGTTCATTTATTTTTATGGCTGACATTATAAGAAGCATTAACTTAAACTTAACCTGCGATTTTATAGGTATTTCTAGCTATGGTGATGCAACTATTTCAAGTGGAGTTGTGCAAATTACCCGCGATCTTAGTCAATCAATAGAAAATAAACATGTTTTAATTGTCGAAGACATTATCGACACCGGTCTAACCATGCAATATTTGCTTGAAAACTTAAAAACTCGCCGACCACAAAGTGTAAAAATTTGCACTCTGCTCAATAAACCAGCAAATAACCGTATGAGTATGCCTATCGATTACCTTGGCTTTTCAGTTCCGAATGCCTTTGTAGTTGGCTACGGGCTTGATTACGCTGGTCGTTACCGCAATTTGCCTTTTATTGGGGTGTATAATGTATCAAGCAATGATTAAACTTAAAGTTTCAGAACCAAAACGAGCGGTTGGCGAATCTGGCGGTGCTGCTACTGTTGTTTTATTAATTTTAGTGGTCTTAGGTTTACTCGCTTTAGTTGGATATTTAGCTGCAACAGTAAATCATGGGCGATACCGTTTTGCTCTACATAATGATATGCTGGTAATTGAAAGGGGCAGGTTACTGCCCATTGGCTACGATCTTTACCAACCGGAGTCTGAGACATTGCGAGCGGCATATTCCCCCATACCTATTCCCGAAGGGGCGCAAATTGTAGGTGGAGAAGTCTTTAGCGAACGCGGGGATCTAGATCGTGCCATTTTTACTGTACTTACCAATTGGGTTAAAGAGCGACTTAATAGTCAAGGCGAAGAACAACTCAACCTTGCTACTATGTATTTAACTCGTGCTGATTTGTTATCAGCTATATCTGAAGAGCAACGTTCAGAGTTGCGACGGCTAAATGGGCAACTTGCTTATAATGCAGCACTCTGGCGCATAAATTCGCTTGGAAACTTACTAAAAAATGTACGATCACAGTTGCAAACCGCTGTGCGTTTAGGTGTTGCTGATGCTAATACCGTTGATAATTGGCTTAATAATCTCGATCTTTTCACCGTCGAATATGAACGTTTAGCAAATAGTATTAAACAGCCGACTCAAATAAAACCACCTGATGCTGTAAACTCAAGCGAGCGAAAGGACGATCCGAGCACACCATGAGCTCAACACTCACTTCAGTCCTCCTCGAAACCGAGGCTCGTTATACTTTAATTGCCTCTATCGCTGAGGGCCGTAAAATTTTAGATTTTGGCTGTCTCGATGCACGCGGACTCTCAATACTTGCTGATGCAGAGGCTGCAGAAATAACCGTCATTTGCGATGATCCCGATAGCATTAATCAACAGCTAAACACCCTTGGGGTTGAAGGCGTCGAGTTACTACTCGAAACTGATGATCCTTTACCTTTTGCTGATCAAGTTTTTGATATTATCATCTGCCATGACCCTGAAATGCGCTTGCAAAAAGATTCTGAACGCTTGCAAGAGTTGCGACGAATTCTTTGCCCTTCTGGTATTTTAATTGTCGCTATCGCTAACCCCAATGGACAAACTCTTGGTGATTTATGGGGTGAACAACACTCACCCTCCTCTTTAACTTATGAAGAAGGTTACGCTCGTCTTGCCCCGCTTTTTGGCAACGTCAGTGCCTTTGGACAATCGCCAATGGTGGCAAGTTTATTTTATGATCTCAATTCGCAAGAAGAAGATCCAGGTTTATTGTTTGATCGCTCATTGGCTGATGAAGAAGAACTTCCAGGTTGGTATCTGCTTTTCTTTGGATCTGAGCCAATCCGACGTGATGATCTTAATATTGTACAATTGCCATTAAGCGAACTAAAAAAATACACTCAGCAACAACAATTAGACAAAACAATAATCTCATCAAGCTTTGAAAATGATACTGTATCGCTTGCTACTACTACTGAAAACACAACTGAAATTAACGACTTAGAAGCCGCAAAAGTCCTTATCGCCCAATTAGAAATAGAACGTGATGAATTAGCCTTAAAAAATGATACTGCTCTTGAAGCTCAAGCTGAACGTGTTGCTCAATTACGAATCGAAGCTGATGCTAAAGTGCAACCTTTAGAAGCTGAAATTGCTTCTTTAAAGCACCGACTTGCAACTAGTGAAGTAGAAAGTGAGGAACTTAATCAACGCTTTGAACAACAACAGCAAGAGCGCGCGACAGCTTTAACACGTATTAGTGAACTCGAATTAGCGTTGGATGAAAGTAAAGGTGCAGTAGCTGCAAAAGAGTTGCTCGAACAACAAGCTGAACTGCAACGTCAAGAACTCGAAATGTTACGCGAACAGTTAGTGCAAGTTGAAAATGCACGCAAAGAACTTGAAGAAAATATTACTGCGACCCATGGTAATTATAATGAAATTGAAACAGCCATAGCTAATGAACGAGCTGAAAGATCACAACTTGAAACTATTTTAAATGATGAACGTGAAGAAAAAGCTAACCTTGAAACTGAACTACAAAATGAAAAATTAGCGAAGACTAATCTCGAAGCTGCACTTAGTAACTTAAGCGATGAAAAAACTAAACTTGAAACAGCTCTTAATAATGAACGCAATATCAATGCTAATTTTGAAGCTCTGCTTAATAATGAACGAATAGAAACAACAAATCTAAAAAACCTATTAATTCAACAAGAGCAAGCTGCTGCTGAGCTACAAAACTCACTCGAAAACGAAATTAATCAAAAACAAGAACTGCAAAACTCACTCGAAAACGAAATTAATCAAAAACAAGAACTGCAAAACTCACTCGAAAACGAAATTAATCAAAAACAAGAATTGCAAAACTCACTCGAAAACGAAATTAATCAAAAACAAGAA
>JAFGEK010000213.1 GCA_016931625.1 Deltaproteobacteria bacterium
AGAGCCACTTGCAAAAGTCGAGCAACCACCTATTATCGTCATTCCTGCGCAAGCAGGAATCTATAAGGTGTTGATATTGCAAAACATTTTGGATCCCCGCTTTCGCGGGGATGACGTTATATTTGCTATAATTGAAAATCATAAGGACTTTTGCAAGTGGCTCATAAGTATGCCACGCATAATGAAACCGAATATTTAAAAAGAATGCAGTGGCTATTTAATACAAAAAAGCGGACTTACGATTATTCGTAAGCCCGCTAAAATGTTTGGTTGCGGGGCATGGATTTGAACCATGGACCTTCGGGTTATGAGCCCGACGAGCTACCAGACTGCTCCACCCCGCGTCGAGGTGGGGCGGAATGTAGTTGTACAACCGCATTAAGTCAAGCATTCACTAGAAAATATTATTAAAACATAAATGGTCACTACATATAGCTATATTAAGGTAGAGAAAGCTTAAAAACCTTTATTAAAATATTACTTCGTAGGGCCAACTTAAGCGGTAATATTGAATTATTCTTGACTGTGCACGACGTGATAATGATGTAATGCAATAACAGTGCTAACGGCAGTTATTTAAAAATACTGTTATTACGAGAGGAGCTTTCGCCTAGAATGACGTCAAGGCAAGGGTATTGGGAATGACGAGAAATAGAAGACAAATTAGTTGCGTAGCCTTTTAAGGGCAACCACAAGCAGCACGGCTGCATACTGATTTACATGTATATCCTGCATGTCCGCATTGTGGAGCACAATTACCTGCACAGGGGCAGCATATACAGCTACCGGGACAAGTGCCATATTGATCTCCACCGCAAGTACCAGTACCTGAACCGCTACAGACTCCCCAGGTACAAGAACTGGAGCAAGTTTGCGTGCCGCACTCGCAAGATTGAGTTTTACCTGCAGTACATACGCTGCGAGTGCAATTTTCGGTAAATTCTTCTGGAGTTAGAACGCAATCAAAACCGTTGCCATCACAAATATACCTATCGCATATCCGTTTTCTTTGGCCTGTTGTCGAGCAAGTGTTTTGATATGCGCATGAGCCCCATGCACTACAAGTTTGCGCAGGGCATTGCCCGCAGTCAAGCTCGACACCATCAACCATTTTTTTGCCGCACGTTATATTAAGAGTAGTGCAATGTGCCGCATCTGATGCACAATTATTATTTACACATTTTTCGCCTTGAGGACATGTGCCTGTATTTACGCAATCACATAAAAATGAATTACCGCAACCATCATCAGAAATATTATAAGGTTCAGTGTTATTTTTGCAAGTAGTGCAGCATTGGCCATCAAGGCATTTAGTTGGATTATCTGCATGTAAAGGGTCGCATTGACATATTTGTCCTTCTGGACAAAATTTGACGCAAGATCCACAGTTTTCTGGATTGTCTAATCGATTGGTTTCGCAAAGCTCAGTATCATTACCTTCGTCAAAGATTCCATTATGATTAAAGTTGTCATCGCATTCAATTTGATCACCAGAGCATTGATGGCAAACAATTTTACCAAAATTATTGGGGATACCCTGGCATGGGTTTGCACTTGGATCATCAACATATCCAGGGCATAGTTCTGGAAATTCTATACATTCATTAATGCAGCCTCGCTGATAGTTTTCAGGTTTATTATCGGTATAAATGCTGCTAAATCTATCCGCGGCCCAAAAAACTTCTCCCTCGGTAAATAGTTCTTGGTGTACTTCGCAAAGTATTGGTGGAAAATCTGGATTAGGTAGGCTAGATGCATTATTTTCATTACTTGCAGCTAGTGCAACATCATATTCATCTATTAAGCCGCATTGATTAGCACGATAAGTATGAACTCCTTGTGAAGATATCTTAGATATTTCTACTTGATAAGATTCTGGTGGAGACTGATTATCTTGACGATCCCAAATGAGCTGCATGCAACGAAATTGACTATGATGCAGCATGCCGCGCCAAGGTTGTGTTGCATCTAAGGGTAGCGACAAATTACATAAACCATGTGGGTTGGGATACATTAAATTTGCTAGCTCGTCAGGTAGCGGAGTATTATCAGTAGAGCATGTGCCGGTATCTTTACAAGCAAAACGGGCAAAGTCATAACCTAAACTATCATTTTTAAAATCACCAGCACGTCGACGCATGCAGTTGCGCCAATAAGTACCATCATCATCTTCATCATATATAAGAGGAAAACTTGCATTGCATCGTGAGCGCTCAGCGATTACATAACGTGGCTTGGCGTTAATATCGTTTTCGTTATATTCATAGAAACCATGATGTAACTCAGCAAAGTAACTAAATTGCTTAAACGGTTCCATACATTGTTGCTCGCTAGCAAGAGCGCTACCATCCCATTCTCTGATATCGCTAATACCATTATCATTAAAATCAGCAATTGAATCGACACATAATTTCGTTAAAGGATTGAGTTCACGAGCAAGAAGAGATCGAAAACCATAATATGAATGCATAAACATGGTTAATTTATTATTGTCATTAATTACCGATTCATAGAGGCCAATAGAAGTAGTACCTTCAGCAACACCATTAATGTCAGCAACATCTATGACTAGTTCCTGACCATATTCATTGCGCAAAACAAATTGCTCAATTCTTCTTACATGACAGTGAGCATTGGTTAGTAAGGCGATATCTTTTTCTTTAGCAAATAATGATGGTTCAATATATCTCATAGCATTACTGCGAACCCATCCGTCTCTATCTTCATCGCAAGGCACTGCGGTTCTTTCGTTCATGGCGGCATCAAAGTAATAGTTATCGACAGTTTCGCAAACACAAATACCATCGCGAGAAGTTACCGGCCATATACGACCTGTTGTTCCATCACCCGTACATGCTGGACAAGGAATACAAGTTTGTAAAAAACCATCCCATGTAGCCCCTGGTTTAAATAGTTCGAATTCACCACAGCGAGGTTTGGCTTCGCAACGACCACTGGCAAAAGGAGATGGTTGCACGCAGTAATCACCTGCAAGACAATCTGCTTGGCTTTCACAAGCGGTTTTGCCAACACATAGGCCGGCCTTTTTATCTTCTTCATAGCCGGTTAAGCAAGATCCACATTTTGGTGTAGGTTTGCTAAGGCACTCACGAAATTGTGTTGTTTCACATGCAAGCGTTTGACAATTTGGTACGCAGTCGCCTGTATTATTTTCAACGTAGCCATTTTTACAAGTACCACAATTAGCACCATTTTCTTGATCTTCTGCACAGACGCGATTTTGTGCATTGCAGGTGTTAAGTATGCTTGCAGGAGATGCTTCTTTGGCACAGGTGCGCAAGTGACATTCACCAAGTACATCAACATACGCTTTTTGACATTTGCCACAACCATGACCATTAGCACCGCACTCGCGATATGCAGCAGCGCAATTTAAAGCCTCACAACTATCATCTAAGTGACATTTGCCATTAATGTCTTCTTTATAACCTGAAAAACAACTACCACATTGAGCTTGATGGTTTTCAGTATCTTCATTACATTGACGATGTTCTTGTTCGCATTGAGCTAAAATACTATCATTTGCATCAGCACTGCATGTTGCAGAAACGGCCACGCAAGTGGCTGATTCACTATCAAAAGTAAAACCAGGTTTGCATTCATTAAGGCAAGCTAAAAAAGCATCTTCAGCAATACAGCGTCTAGCTGTGCCACATACATTTTCACAAGCGGCTAGTGGTTGGCATTGATTACTTTTTAAGTGACATAACAAACCATTACTGCAGGTGCTCTTAGAGCTACAAGGGCAACCAGCATGATCTGTGGTACACTGATGACATAGTTTGTCACTGTCGCAATATAATCCAGTATCGCAAAGACCTTCATTGCAAATACAATCAGCACTACCTGGTTGGCAATCTTTTTTACTTTGGTAGCATGATGAGTTGCTAATCATAAATAAGCAACCAAATGCGAATAATAAGTAGTTATAAATATAAGTTTTATTCATGACAGCCTCAATTAGCGGTGAAGTCGCCGTAGAATACGTATAAGCAAATATCAGTAAGTGAGTTGAGATTGATATCGCGGTTTACCTCTTCGTCGGCGACATTAATCACTAACTCCCAGCGTGAATTGACAAATGGGCGAGCAATAAGACGATATGATTTATAAAGCTCTGGTACATATACGCGGTTGCCATTGAACATAGTATTAATTACCGAGGTACGATGCGGGAAGGCGTAATAATTATATTCGTTGTCTAAGTTGACAACGGTGCCAGTACCACGCATATCGAGGTAAAGTCGTCCAACAGGATCACCAACGTCAGAGCCAATAACATCAATTTCAACATATTTAATTTTATGCAGACGCGTGAGCGGCGAAGTTTGAGTTAAGCGAGTATTAAACGGAAATACAATATAGCCGCGACTATCAATTACCCCCGGGTCAAGTAGTCGCTCGCGAAACATAGCAGAGCGCTCGCCGTCGCTTAAGGCTTCGCCATCAGTATTAAGGTAGGGTATTTGCATAATATCATCGCGCAAGGAGATGCGGGAAATGCGCCAGTCTTGCGCCCCTAGTTCATCGTCAAAAGCTCGCGCTGCATCTTCAAGATCAATGAGATAATATTGCAAGTTGATATCACCCACGGCAGCCATTCTCACTAAGAATAATTGCTCTAAGCTTGCATAGCTTTGCCCAGTGTAATACTCAAAGACGCGAGTGGCTTTATATGCTTCTTTTAGAGCCAAGTAGAAACTGCGTTCAGCGTTCATAATAGCATCATTGCGATAAATGCGAACATTAGGATTATTACGTGCTGCTTCGACGTTAATGGCTAGCTCTTCCATTTCATCCATTTCGCTGGTGATGCGTTTAGCCTGATTTCTAAGATGTTGCACACGCGAGATTGCTTGATTTAATTCTAATTTAGCGCGTAATGCGTCTACGTCTAAAGTTGCAAGGCTGAGTAATATATTGGCTAGACGAGCATCGCTATCAATTTCAGCAAGCTCACAAGCATGTTTGGTACGTTTGAGTTGAAGGTCTCGTTGCATTTGACGTACTACGCACTCACCAACAACTATTGCAGCATCAATAGCTGTGGATATGCCTGCAGCAATAGCCTGTCTTCCGGCTTGTGATGGGTCGAAAATATTAAATTCAATTTTTGAAAAACGATCAATACTAGCAATAGTCGCTCGTCCAGCAGATATCAATCCTTCAGCAATATTAATTTGACCATTAGTCTCGTATTCAATATCAGCAAATTCATTTATTGATTCGCATTGATCGTTAATGCGAATTCTTTCTATTTCAGCTTCTTCAAGTACATTAGAAATTTGGGTGCGTATTTTCAGAATATTATTAAGTGCTAAGTCGACATTACCACGCGCTTCACGTAAAGTTCCACCGTCAGCTTCACTACAAGGATCGATAAGCAAACGCAAATCGTTATCTAAATAAGCATATTTAGCAATTGCCGGATATGCTTGCCCATCTTCACCTGCAAACGTTCCGCATAATTCTGCTAGTTGTCCTTCATAAACTGTACGAATACGGGCCAGCTCATTTTGAAAAGCTGCAGTATCAGATTCAAAAGATCGATTACTTGATAAAGCGGTTTGTTCAGCTTCGCGAGCTATTTGTAAGCGCTGATTGGCTCGATAAAGTGCAACTTCTATTGGGTTATCACGAGCAGCCGCAGCTTCAAGCGCCGGAAATGGTATATAATCAGCGGGAAAACCAAAATAATTCATACTTTCTCTAGTATCGTCATAGACTGAGCGCATTTTTGATAAAGCAATGCGATAGCTTCTTTGTGCTTGTTCGATTTGTTGGTTTATCTGAGCAATATCCTCAGCAGCACTAACGGTAACTACTTTGCGCATTATGTTGGTTATAATAATAGATTCAAGGTAAGCAGCAGCATAGCTGCGTTCAATTACGTGGCGTGCTAAATCAAGACGATTAAGGTTTTGATAACGTTTGGCAATTTCACTTAAAGCCAAAGTTTTTTGGGTTGAAGCTCGAATTAAACGATTAAGATATGAGGTAACGGTGGCCAAGGTAATGAAACTTTGCCCAACTTGCATTGACTGCATCCATGCGGGGGTTTGTTTGTAGAAGCGATCGAGAGCAAGTTGATAATATTGTACAGCTTGATATAACCTTAGCATTTCAAAGCCAGCAGCACCTGAGAGATTAATACCATCAGGTTCAAACTGCACTCCGTAGAATGCTGCCAGATTACTTTGAGCTAGATCAAAGCGGGCTGTTAATGACTTGGCCATCATTTCATCGCCAAGCATAATAAGTAGTTCGGCATTTAAATGTTCAAAACCGTAAAGGACAGAATGTGTATTAGAATTTTCATCTATTGATTCATTAAAGCCAAAGTTAAGATTAAGGTAATTAAAGAGTAGTGACTGAGTAGCTTGATCAGCACCTGTATCTTGCAGGTAACTCCATAAATCCATGGCACAGTCAACCCGCTCGCGAATTTCTTCGATGGCTGCTGGGTCATAACAGTATGGTACCGAGTCAGAATTTTCTACACATATTTCAGGAGCAAAACCTACGTTGCTAGTGCCACTGCGATTTACAAAACGGGTGCGATAGCGAAAGGCATCAAGAATAGTATTTGAAAGAGAAGAAAAAATGATCTCATTATTGTTATCGTTAGCATCATAGAATAACTTGCTGTCGAGGAGGTTGAGTCGGTTTTCACTACAATATAGTTGGTTATTATCAGTACATTGCCATATAAGATCGAGAGATATTCCATATGTATTATTGGTTATCCATCGTTTAATCGTATCTTGGCATGTTCCGGTTCTTATGCCGTCATCTTCATCTTTATCATTTTTTTGACAGGGAAGTGTGGCTATTTCTTCTTTTGTTAAAATATTTGTTGCTAAACTAAAATAGGTTACTTTAGAACCACCAGGGCATGCATCACTTACTGGTTCTGAACCATAGTTATCTGGGCCACCATCAATTAAGCCAGTATCTTCACATAAATAGTGAATTCTAGTAGCATCAATAGGTACAGCTGTTATATCGTTTTCAACAGCAACACCAGTAATTAAGGCATTGCCGAGTTTGGTAACATTAAGTTTACTAAAATCAGTACTAGAAATATTGCCGAATATACGTTCTAGCAAGTCGCGACTACATTCAACGGGTTCACTGCGAATTATTTCGTTTTGTAATTTTGGCGGAGTGTTTCCAAGATATGCATCATCTTCTAAATTTGCACTTTGACGATGTAAAAGCATGAGCCCATAGGCCATTAAATCGTCATTTGGGTCAGAAGAAATTATTGAAGCTGTTCGTTCGCGAAACAGTACTAGCATATCGCGGCCTTCAATAACAGCACCATCAATTATTTCTATGCTGCGTTGGCGGGTACGACCATCAGGCACAGGATTAGAGCTTGCAAAGCTAATATTTACAGTAGTTAACTCTGGGTCATTAAATGGGTAATTATTATGGCGACATTCGCGACTGTAGCGTTGAGCACTTTGAAGATCCCATGAAGTATTAGCGATAAACCCGGGTAAAAGCCAAGGTGTTTTAACTTCATTATAATTAACCGGACAGATATCATTAATATGGTAGCGACCACCTACAGCAATATTGGCACTAAAATCATTTATATAAAGAATACAACCAGCAGCACCTTGTTGTGAACATTGTGATGGGTCGTTATCAAAAGAAAGCGTTACAGCAGGGTTGCCCGCGTACTGTAAGGCTAATTGACTTTCGATACGACCTCCATAACAATAGGTGGCACCATTGCATACAGTGGTTTGTGGATCATCTTCAGCGAGAGGGCGAATATTTATTGCCATTGGCAATTCAACAACACCAGATGGTATAGGAATAGCAGCAGCATTAGTGGAATATATTAAATAGCCATTAACATTATTGTAAGGGAAACAAGCAGCATTTTTTGGGCACATGCTTTTTATTTGTGGTGATTGCCATGAGCCAGACCGGGTGGATGCAATAGCGGCGGTTAATTCATTTAAAGATACCTTACCGGCACGAAATCGCGCCCATACTTGCATAAGAGCATTACGCATACTGCTGATAAGGACAGAGTCTTGGCGTTCTATGTTATCGGCCGCAAGCCAATCATCTAATCCTTCTTCGGCAAAATTACCAAAATAAAGTACATCACCTTGCCATCGGCCTTCGGGACGTTCGGTATAAGATATTATAATTCGTTGTACACCATAATTTTTATGCCAGATTTCAATAGCACCTTCCCAACGAGCGGTTGGAGACGCGCCTGTTAATCCAATGGATATAGTAGCTTCAGAATCAGGGTCTATAATAACTTCGATTTCATTTTTTAATTCTAGATTATCGTTTGGCCCCATTCCCAGCCAATATAGTGGGCAATTACCTGGTGTGCAGGTTTTTTCTTTAGTAGACTCAAGAATTTCTACACTGCCATCATCACGAATAAGATGCGAAGATACTTTACGTATTATGAATAGACCTGTAAGTGCACCTTTATTGGCAATGCGAAATTCATTTATAAGTTTAGTGTTACTAAATTCTAATGCAGTTGTATCAATAGCATAACTACCGGTTTCTGGTGCAGCAGTTAAGTTTGCCATGCTGTTGGTAATAGCAAGAGGTAGACAATGCCCATTTTCATTGTCATCTTGCGTGGCACAATAGCTATCAATAGGGCACGGGTCACCAGAAACTAAACAAGGCAAGCGGCATACCGAGCGAAAACATACGGCTTCGTCTTTGCAGTGTGAATTATTTTCGCAATTTGATTGGCAGACGCCATCTAGGCATGCTTGAAAATCGGCACAATCGCGGTCAATGGCGCAGTTGCGCAAATTTTCGGCAGTGGATAAACATTGGCCTGCTATACAAGTAGTACCGCCATAGCAGCCTTCAAGTAAGCCATCACCTGGGCAAGTTAGATAGGTGCCATCGTTAAGTTCGACATCTTCACGACATGGGGTATAACATTTTGGCGTCATAAATGCTGAAGTTGCAAGACCAGTTAATGTAACACAGCGGTCTTTTTTACAAGTGTTGCTATCGTTGCATGTACCATCATCATTACAAGAGCAGCCTTGCGAACCAATCAAACAAGGGGTGCAGACATCGCTTTCACAACGGGTGCCATGCATACAATAGTTGTCGTTGCCACAAGCAAAACCTGGGTAACCTGTGCCATCAAGACAAGAATCATTGCGGCATATTAGACCAGGGGCGCAGCTACCAGCAGCGCATTGACAATGTTCGGTACCGGGTGTGCAGCTAGATAATCGACAAAAGCCATCAGCACATTCAGCATCGCCGGTGCAACTTTGATCTTTTTGACAAGCACAGCCGGGCGTACCACGAGGACATTGATTAGAAATACAAACACCAGAATCACAAGTTAGTTTTTCGCCCGCTTCACTTTGATGACAACTCCAATCCATAAGACAGGCACAGCCATGCTCACCAGCAGGACAATCTTGGCGTTGGCAACGATTGTCGCTATCACAAAAAGCGTTTGTTTCACTGCAAGTATCGTCTGCTTTACATAAGCAGCCGACAGAGCCTTGCGGGCAAAGGCGACAAATGTTTTTGTCAGCAGTGCAAAACATACCTTCTTGGCATTTGCCATTATCACAGGTGCAGTTTGCAGAGCCAACAGAGCAAGCTTGGCAGGTGTCATTTACGCAAGTAAGATTATTGTCGCATTTGCCGCCTGTATCACAGGCACAAGCAAGGCTGCCGACTTGGCATTCATTTTTGCTATTATTTGAGGTGCAAGCAGCAAATGAAAAGATGGTAATCAGCAGGGCAACAAAACTCAGTTGACGAAAAACAACACTATTAAAGCGTAAGCGGAAATCTAGGTTATTTAGCAAAAAATTAATGCTCTGGATTCCCGCTTTCGCGGGAATGACGTCAAGAGCTTTGACGGGAATGACAATTAAAAAATAAAAGTTTGTCAGAAACTTAATGTGCAGCATTATATTGCCTTTCTTACTTAATAGATTATGGCAATAAACTTAACGATACGTTTGGTAATGTTTTACCCAGTCGGTCGAAACAATGACTGGTGATAATTGTCGGTGCAGCAGTTTGTTGAGTACTTGCCCGCGAGACGTAAGTAATAGCCACGTCGCTAGGTTGTAGTGCGGTATCAGTACGAGCAGTAAAACTAATAGCCAGATTAGCACCGCGGCGCAGATATGAGCCGAGTATGCTATCACTAAACTGCACAGAATTAATCAAACCTGCTTGGTCATGAACCACTAACTCGCAGGCACGTGCATTTGCGTCAGTTATTTTTAAGCCGGCAGTATTGGCGCTACATTTATTGGCAATGCATACAAGTTGGAGGTCGCAAATGTTATTTTTTTTGCAAGGGCAGTTAAGCGTACCTTCTGGACATTGCTTACCTTTTGAACTGCAGGATGCCAAAAAATATATACTAAGAAGAATTATAATCTGAGTCATCCAAGTACGACGAACCCAGTGCCAATGACGCATCGTGGTATCCTCAGGCAAAATACTCAAGCGACCCTATGATGTAAAAAATGATTTGTCACGGGTATTTGGTGCAAATTACACTGGATTTATTTGATTAGAAGATCAACGAAAGATGAATATTAGTGATATATTAGTACATAAAATTGATTAATGTGTGGAATTATTTATAGCAGCTATGGTTGTCCAAGAGGGGGAGGGATATTGTAATATTGTTAATAAATAGATTTCTCACATTCTTCGAAGTGACAATGGGTTTTCCCTCTATGTAAAGTTTTGATTTATGCAAATGATGTAGAAGTAATGGTTTTGCATTTTAAGGCCTAATTTTAGTGTTTGAATAGTAATAAGCAGGCAATTTTTGGAGAAATGTAATGGTAAGTGCTGCTAGCATATTCACTGTGGTGTTATCACTAGTAACTTTAGCAAGTTGCGCCTCATCTTATACTTTTGGTGAGCAACCTTCTCTTGCAGCGAATACTGCATGGTCTCTGGTGCATGACCGGCCAGTCGTTTATGCGGATAAAAATTTTACCTCTTTCCCAATAAACAATACGGGGTTCATTAACGAAACACGCGGTATCGCTGTTTGTAATCTAGCTCAAATTCTTTTTACCGACAATGGTGGCAAGACGTGGCAGTTGGCTAAGCTACCCCTTACCAACGGAGGCTTTACCAGTCTAGAGATTATGAACAATGATATGGCCTGGGCCAGCGGTATTAATATGCTACGTGCTTCGTCTGATGGCGGCAATAGTTGGCGAGAATTATCTGATTACGGTGCGGTACATGCAAGTGGTAATTATTTGTCTTTTGTGAGTCCGATGGTTGGTTGGTATGCAGTTAGCAAAGATAGCGGTTCAGTACATCCATTAGTAATAACTCATGATGGCGGTGAAACATGGTCGCCTGTAGCAATACCTGACGATATTGAAGAAAAAATAATGGCGATATCCCTACTATCTGAATCTACCGGTTTTATATTGTTAATATCAGGCAAGATTCTGCGCACCGATAATGCAGGGGTAAACTGGCATTCTATATCTCTGCCAATAACAAAAAGAATTATAGTAAAAGAGAATCTTGGTGCGCCCGTTGAGGCGCTACGTTTTACTAGCTCTTTGCAAGGTACAGTCGTACTATACTTTGATAAACCAAGAGGGTTTGCAGTGTTTGACACCGAAGATGGTGGCAAGAGCTGGCAAGAACAGATACTACCGCACCTCGAAGAAGTGACAATTGGTAATGTATTTTTGTCTCGCGATGCGCGATATCTAACTATAACTGATCTTAATTCTAAAAAGATTCGACTTTATCGCCGTCAGTAGTATCAAAGTTAAAACAGGTATTTTCTCCAAAAATAGCTCAACATCAGAATATTGCGCCTCTTTTTTTAGTGTTTTTTTGGTGCTTGGCAGCCGTAACCTTGGCAGCCGCCTTGTGAGAATCGGAGGATTTGATGATATCCCTTAAAATGTTTTTTTATCAAATCTTCACCTGTTGATTAAAATAAGATAGCGTTATAGCCGAAAGCTAATAAAAATTAGCGTATCAATAGGAGATAGTTGCTTTTGGCCAGCGATATCGAAACAGTATTGACCGCGTTGAATCAGGCAAACGTCCGCTATCTTGTTGTCGGAGGAGTTGCGGTAGTTTTGCATGGTCATTTACGTACAACGGCTGATTTAGATTTAATAATACAACTTGAGACTGACAATACTTTACGAGCAGTGGATGCTTTGGCTCAGCTAGGGTATCAACCAAGAGCGCCGGTACCTATTGAACAGTTTGCCGATGCTTCGATGCGACAATCTTGGTTAACTGAAAAAGGTATGACAGTTTTAGGGTTATGGAGCGAGAATTTTCCGACTCTTGAAGTTGATCTCTTTATTGCTGAACCAATAGATTTTAACACTGCCTATAATCGCGCATTAACCGTTACGCTTGATTCTACAACTGCAACGGTTGTGTCTCTTGATGATTTGATATCATTGAAACGTATGGCAGCGCGAGCTATAGATTTAGCTGACATTGAAGCAATGCAAGCTCTTAAAGAAGTAAATGAGAATTCTAATGAATAAGCAAAACTTAAAATTTGCTAAAGGCTTTGCTGAACATCGTCAAAGCCAAGTAAGTATTGGGCTAAGGCTTACTCCAGCAGAGAGATTACGTTGGCTTGAAGAAACGATGAAGACTATGCGTCGCTGGCAAGGTAAGGCGCAGCAAGTTGAGAAGAAGAAAGAATAAAACTAGAAGGATAATTAATTTGACATCGAGCGCGCTATTTTAAAATACCTAGGTGTTTCATATTTTGAAAATACTATAAACTGATTTTGGATGTCAAAGTCGGGACTTATTATAAACTACGCCAAAGATGAGCGATGGGTAGCAATTGTACATCATTTTCTATAGAGGCGTTATCGCCCATGTGCAGTAAAAGTGCTCTGCGTGGTTTATCTGCGTTTTTACTGTTTAAAAATGTTTTAAGATGACGCACATCATTTGCAGCTGGGTTAATAGTATTTTTAATTTCTATTGCAGTTGTTAGTGATGGTTCATCAATGATTATATCGATTTCGGCACCGCCAGCAGATTGATAATATAGTAACTGATCACAATTAAACCGACCGAGACGACGACGTTTTTCTATTTCAGCAATAACGAAGTTTTCTAGCTGCTGCCCGATGGATACCTTAATACCAAGCGCAAAGAGAATTCCATTATCAGCAAAATAATATTTAGCAGCTTTAGCATGACGTTTTGCTGGCCCAAATTGATAGCCATAAAGTTTAAAAACTAAGCGTGACGCTTCAAGTACATTAAGATATTTGCGGGCTGTTGGGTAACTAAGTGCTGACTCTCTTGCAGCATTAACTACTGAAGTATGAGAGCCAAGAGAAATAGCTAGATAGGAAAGAATTGCCATTAAGCCATCTGCATTTTCAACATTTGATAGTAATGCCAGGTCTTTAGCAAAATAACTATTTTTATAATTATGTAATATTTCTTGTTTAGATTCAGCGTTGTTACAATTAATTACTTCTGGGAATCCACCATAGATAATGCTGTCTTTAAGTTGTCGACGCGCTTTTATAGCTTGTAATTGATTTACAACATTAAAGCACTCATGAGTTGGTGGTCCAAGTTCTTCACCCCAGCAAGCAGTTGGAAGTTCTAGAGGATGCATGCGACCAGCAAGTGTTTCAACCCCTTGAGATAATAACCCCAAGGCGCTTGACCCAGTCATGATAAAAGTTTTGTTCTGTGTATCGATCGCATATTTAACCGCGATAAGTAACTCAGGGCATCTTTGAATTTCGTCAATTATAGCAAATGATTTAGTTATTGATTGAATCAGACCTTTTGGGTCAGTACGTGCAAAACGTAAAACATCGAAGTCATCGAGGGTATAATATATTGCATCAGGAAAACGTTGCCGTAATAGCGTGGTTTTTCCAACCCGGCGAGCACCTAAAAGCATACAAGTGGAATTTTCAGGAAATTTTAACCATCTATTAAACATTGTTTTATTATTTGCCTGGTAATTTAGAAAGTCAAGTTTAAAAAGTCAACATTATAAGTGTCAGTTTCTGTAAGCCATCATTTTAATCTAATCCGACCACCACCTTTTTGAGTACCTGTTACATTGCGCACCCATGCTTTATTTTGCGCATTAGCACAAGAAGGACATGCAGCCCCACCATGACTAGCATTACTGCTTGATGCTTGCATACGATTAATTTGATCGTCGGTAGCTGCGATACCCCTTTGTTCACTGTGATGTTGATTGTCAGGTTGTTTCCCTGCCTTGCCTGAAACAAACTCCACATTAGGTCCTAATAGACGTCGCGCTGATCGCTTAATTTTGCCTGGCACAAGTCCGGTGCTTGTCGATATAGTGAATATCGTTTCTCCATTTTTATTGCCTTGCGTTATAGTTGTTGTACTAAGTTCGCGGGCTCTTTTATTACCAAAACGTTGATGCAAAAAATCAGCTGCAACTTGCAATTCATCAGCTGTAAGGCGACGTGGATATGGGCGATGGGTTTTTTCTTTAATAGACTTTCGCAATTGCACGTCTGTGTTTTCAAGCCCATTCGGATCAAAATGATTAATCGGATTATTGCCAACATAGGCATACGCGGTCGTAGCTTCGCCAAGCTTTTCAGTAGATTCTGGTTTTAGTTGCGTAAAAGCGGGGTCAGGGCTAACCCAACGACCAAGTTCAGTGTCGAGATAGCGATATTTATAATAATCAAGACCGGTGCTGCTATCACGTTCTTGGCCAGTAAATCCATATGTATCAATTGCTAAATCAGAGTTAGCAAGCTCAACCCCAAAAGGCGTATAGCCGCGCCGACCGAGGCTTTTTCCTTGTGTATCAGTTACTAGCGTTACGCTACCGAGATGGTCATGTGAGAGATAGGCAGTGCCACTTTCAACTTCAAGCAATAAACGCCGTGCACTTGCAGCTAGTAGTTGCTTGGCTGCAGATGGCGAATAATCAAGTTGCAACACTCCTGACTCATGCGCAGCAGCTAGCCAAGCATCGCCTGCATTAATTTGTCCGTCAGGTTGGCTGGCTTGAGTATTATTGCTGCTAGCCTCAGCCGGAGCTACATCGCTAAGCAACTGTGTAGCAAGTGCATCACTTTCTTGACGTACCAAACGTTCGCGACCTAAGCGCACCGTACTAACGCTAATGCCATCGCGTATTTCAAAATCATCATTGATATAGTAGGTAACGTTAGTGCCTTCTTGCTTCTTTATGCGATCAACATCAGCGCCATAAGTAAATTTGGCTACGGTAACATCATCATTATTTGCTTTAGTAAGGCGACCTAAAAAGTCCCAGGCAAGAGAAATATCACCGCGTTTAGTTAAATAGCCGGCGGCGTCGTAAGTATACGAACGTGCGCCAGCGCTAACTGCGGCATTGGGGTGTGAACTTGAATATTTATAATTGCCTATATGTTCGGGGCTAGCGGTACCTAGACTAGAAATACGGCTTAATAGGTTATCAATATTATTGTAAGTGTAGTTAAGCGTCTCCACGCCATCATCATTATTGCTTGCCGCAATTTCGCTTGCAACGAGACGATACCACGCATCATAAGTATAGCTAGCGCTTGCATTTAAGCTTGTAGCGTTTTCATTTGCATCGCTATGCAATAAGTCATCAATACTAACAATATTGCCAACGCGGTCGTGTTGATAAGCAAAACCTTGCAGTTGGGCGCTAGTGCCAGATGTCTCAAGGTGATTTAAGCGCAGTAAACTGTCATAAGTTTTATTAGTATTAACACCGTTATTATATGCAATACTTTGAACTAGCCCTTGTTTATTATAAACAATTTGCGATACATAATCAGCCACGCTAATTAAGCGTGAAGCGCCATCATAGCTGCGTATGTAGCGTTGACCGTCTGGATGTTTGGTTTCAATTAATCTGCCAGCATTGTCGAAGTTATATTGTGTAGTAAACTTAGCACCATCTATCTGGCGTTCGCGCGCAATTATTTGCCCACGAATATCATAACCCGTGTGGTCAATGCCCACTTTATCATTTAAGGGATAAGTAACTTGGGCAATAAGACCTTCGGCATTAGTGCATGAATTAGTTGCACAATCAGCAACATAATCATATTGCCAGCTTATGCGACTATGCTCGGGGGCGGCAGTATCAAAGCTTGCTATTGGTCGATTAGCGCCGTCATATTCACTTTGCACGTTGATGCCTCGCGCATCGGTATGCAAAATTTCGTTGCCCGCATCATCGTAAAATAAATTAGTTATACCGCTATTAGGGTCAATTATTTTTACAATACGACCAATTAAGTCACTTACCTGCGTATGGGTATTGCCGACAGGATCGATTACATCATGCAAATGCCCAATGCTATCATAGGTTAGGCTATAGAACGCTGGTAGGTCTTCGGGGGTAAGTTGCCGTTCAATGGCAACTAAGCGATCGAGACCATTTTTATGTTGTGTAATTGGGGTATGATAATGTGCGCTGGTGCTATCATTATCGTTAGCGTCGTAAGTTGCAACTGCTAGCGGCAAATACTCATGGCGCGTGCGTGATGAAGTTTCATATAGGTCAGCATCAGGGTAGATTATTTCACGCTCGCGATAGGTAGCATCATAGACATAGTCAGTATAATTAACATCGCTTGGTTCTTGACTGTCGCAAGCGCTATCACTTGCAAGATATGGTTGATATACTCTTTGTGGCTTGCTGCGCACATTGTGAATAGTAAAACCATTTACTTGATAACTATTGTCGCTAAGGCGCAAGAGCTCTTGAACTTGACGGCCACGTCCATCAATACAGCGGCTAATAGAAAGTTCAGGCTCTTGCGGCCCAGCGCGGGTGCGTCGATTAATGGTTATGCGACTTATCGGGGCTTTTAAATCGTAAACAATACTGTCAGTTGGTTCGAGTAAAGTGTCACCAGGCTTAGCAATAGCAGTAAGACGAGCAAATTCGTCATAGTTATAAAAGGTGCTATCGCGGTTATTTTGCGGTGTGTCTTCAATAATCCGCATCCAACGAGTTGCTTCCACGGGTTTGCCAAAAATTGGCTCATATTTAACTTCGCGTGCAAGCGTATAGGCTTGTGATTGTTGATCTATAAGAAAAATATCAACGCGGGTTAAATGCAAACCATCAGCATCGTATGCATATTTACGGCGATGCTCATCACCATCTTCAATACCTAAGGGGTCAAGGCTTTCAATGATATTACCATGTTCATCGCAGCGATAGCGCTCTTTATTGATTAATTTATTGTTAGCACCACCAAGCACCCGCACGGTTTTGCGGGTAATATTGCCGGTAGTTAATGTCGCTAACTCTTGACCGATAAAAGGCGGATCATCGTAATATGTGAGCTCTTCAGTGTAATAATCGCTGCCTGTAACACCAAAAGTACGTACACGATATGGCGCATTTAATAGCCAGCGACCCGAGGTGGCATTCGGTGGCACAAAAGAGGTCACGGTTATAAGTTCATCGCCTTCACATTGTGGTCCGCACGGTGAACCAAAAATATCTGCATCGCGTGTGCAAGCAGGGCAGCCACTGCCGCCAATAGCCGTAACGCCCAATTTTTGTTCAACATTACGATTGCCATAGCCATCATAGTCATAAACTACTTGCGTAGTGACCCATTGCGTGGCTTCAGTGCCTTCTTGAATTGTGGTAGTTAATTCTTTTTCACATATCCATCGTACGGGCACACGCAAACCAGAAGTAGGTACTTCAGCCACGCTGCAATCATCATAGGTGAGCTCTTGTATTTGTATCGCTTTATCATTACTAAAGACTTCGCGTTTAAGTAGTAAACCATTGCGATAAGCATTATTTGCACCAACATCAAATACACTCTTAACAACACCTGATTCAATGCTAGCATCACCTTCTTCATAAGCTTCAACTTTATGATAGCCACGAAACTTTTTCTCTATGCCATCATAATAGCCATCGTGATAAGTATAGGTTGTAACATCATGTACATTAGTTAGCGTGTCCCAGGTGTCAATTTTATCTACCACTATCATCGGATGCGGCAATTTATAAGCCCAAGCGCCAGCACCACCATCTCTAGCCAAACTTAAAACCGAGCTGCTGTAGGTAACCTCGGTTATCATGCCAATGTTATTTGATATACGGCTGATTAAATTTGGTTTAACGGGAAACAGTTCTAAATAAATAGTGGTGCCATCATGATCAATCCACACAATATCTTCTGAACCATTGCCGTTCATATCAGCAAAGAGCACAGTTTTTTCGTTGCGATCAGGCAAGGCTACCCCACCAGCACTAGTCATAGTAACTAGGGGTGCAAAAGCATCACCATTGAAATTTAGCGCGTATTTAACAGTGTCGGCTTGTATTATTAATATATCGTTTAAGCCATCGCCGTTGATATCAACAAAAGAAATAAATTTTTTTAAATCTTTTAAGTTACTAGGTATACCAGTCATATTGCGCCAGTCGCTAAAGCGACCATATCCAAAATTAAGACGATAACTAACAAAACCATCGCCGACCTTAACGACATCGAGCATCCCATCGCCATTCATGTCTTCAAGGTGCAATTTGTCATCTACAAAAGTGGCGCCGATGTTTTGGGTAGTATAAATACCATCTGCAGTTGTATAGCTGCCATCACCTAGATTGATGTAATAGTTGGTGCCAGATTGTGTTGTTTCGATAATATCTATGCGTTTATCGTTGTCCCAATCAAAGAAGCGAACATTATCATTGCCTTGTAAAGTCGGAAAACCGCTTGTATCAATATCATACATACTTACCCAGTCACCGCTGCCATTGCCACTAAGTACTTTGGCATTATAGCTATCGATAAGATCTGAAAACCCATCGCCATTAGCATCAAGTAGTTGTACTTGTTGGGTGCCAAGCATGCTGGCGCCTACTCCTGCAAGAGTACTTTCGTATGCGGTTGCAAAAGATTGGCTACCATCAGAAGATAATTGATTGAGGTATATAAAATGTTCACCATCAAGTGTAGTATTTAAAACGTCAGGTAGTGCATCACCATTAAGATCAATAATAGCCGCGTGGCCTAAAGACATATCTAGGCCCAAACTACCCATATTAACTAAATACGGCGCTTCACAGTCTTTGGTATGACATTGACCACCAAGAGCGCGTGAGTAAGTAAAATTAAATTCAATCGGATAGCGACCATTTTGCAGACCATAATGTTCAACCCGGCTCAAACGTGTGAAACCACCAGAAGAAGCGTAGTCTTCATAAATAAGAGAGTAACTGCGTATTTTATCGCCTGGAGGTGTACCTTGGCTATTTGAATAGATATCGATAGACTTGAGGCGTTTGCTTAATACTTCGTTAAAACCAGGGCGACAGTCAGATAAAAGGTCACGTCGGTCTTCGTAAAGGAAATTGATCTGGTAGCGTGGGTTGCTACCATCTGTAAAAACATACCCAATAGAATCAATCAGTGAAACACTACCGTCAGGTATATAATTATAGCGAATACGGTGGCCGAATACATCGACCATGTCAACCAAATGGTAGCGATAAACTCCTTCATCACCAACGCTTCTGGCAGTAGCAATAATTTGACCATCATAGGTAGCGCCAAAGGTGGCAATACGACCGTCAGGATATTCGGCGCGCCAATAGCCAGCATTGCCAATGCCAGCATCTATCCAAGTATAACGAACAAAATCTTTTTCAAACCGCGCCCGATAAATCGGCGGCTCGCTATTATTAATATTAACGAGTTCAATACTTTCGTTAGCGAAGAATAAATCGTCACGATTATATAAAGGAACACCGCGCACCGTTGCACGTGAGATGACCGGTATATCTAAAGACCAACCCATACCAACAATAGAGCTGCTATCACCTGATGAGTAACGCAAATGCAGCTCTGGGGTCATAGCTTTAAAGCCTTGGGGTAGCTGCAGTGGTACTTCCCAGGTCATTACCCCCATGTTGGCATTATGCTCGACGTTTTCACCGATACCTTCTAAAGAACCGGGGCCGTCAGGAAGGTTTAAACGATCTTCTGCAACAACTGTTTGGCCGGTAGCAAAATTGGGAAATGCAAGTGTTAAGAACAATAAGCCAAGCAATAAAAAAATTTTTGTAATACGAGTTATTGGTACACTGAAAAGATTATGATGTTTGTCCGAAAAAAAATAAGTATTGCTGCTAGTAAAAAACTGTTGTGGTTTTTGCATATTTATCAACCCTAATACTGCTACGGCAGTTATAAAAATGCTACAACTTACATTTACTAATGAAGCATATATATTAAATCCATCATGTTTGACTTGCCGTTTAGTCTGCTTACGGTAAAACAATATAAGGATAACGTCGTTGAAGTTATGAGTGGATAAAACACAATCGTCAAGTCTATATATTTAATGCAGGGCGACGCGACGCAGCAATAAAATTTATATTACTCAAATGCAACCAAGGTAATCTTGCATATATAAAGATGTGTTGTAAATATTCAGCCTCTACCTGGTGCTACCCAGCTAGGGGCTAAGATTATAATAACCAGTTATACTTGTACTTGTGAATTACTTAGTTTGTTGGCATATTATTTAAGGATATTAAAATTTTAAAAAGCGAGATAAGTCGTTGAGTTACACAAAAGGTATAATTGATCCCAATCAGTATCCTCTGACAACAAGATATCTAGCCAATTTGCCAGCAGGTTTAGATAGCTATACTGATTGTTTAGTTAAAACCGATGTGCATGACAATATACGCAAAATATGGCCACAAAATGATTCAGATAATAATTTACCTCCGATTCTGCTGAGTTACATTAATAATACCTATCAAGAAGAATGGTATCCTGATGTTGCTGGTTGCACTTTATTGATGATGTTACGTGATAAGGTTTTTTCAACCGATAGCGAAGCGGTTAATTGGGTTAATAATAATATGGAAAGTATTTATAAACGACCTATGTATCGCATGCTGATGTTAGTTTTATCTCCCAGCCTTATTGCTTTGGGGGCAACTAAACGTTGGGCGGCATTTCATCGCGGTTCAACCTTAACTGCCGGGCCAATCGTACGCGATAAAGATGGATTAGCAACAACAGATCTTACCCTAATATTTCCTGCATATCTTTTTAATGAAATGCATGTTCGTCAATATGCCGCGGCTTATTGTACAGCATTACGAAATACCCGTGGCCAAAATCCGCAGGTATTTCTTAATGGATATAGCAGCACCGAAGCGAAATATATAGCAAGTTGGAAAGATTAAGAAATCAAGGTCTGTTTAGATACAATTTAAGCTAACCTTTAATTTGCTCGCGTTCACTTAAAATCCACTCAATGCGACATGCTTGCGATTCATCAATAATGCGAAATAAATGTGTAGTTAATATACTTTGACGCCTAGCACGTAATAATGTTGCAGTTTCATCAAGTACATAATCAGTGGTAATAAACCGGCCTTGTTTTTTATGAGCATTTGCCAATACACTTTTTGCTTTTTTATGTGCCGCGTCGCCTTGCACTAATAGAGCATAAAAACCGCTTGTATCTATAAAAGTTTCAGAGGTCATAGATTATTTTATCAATATCTTCGTTAGTTAGAGTTTTACCTGCTGCAGCAGCAAAATCGGTAAGTTGGTAAAACGGATCTTCTGCAGTTGGCTGATTATCGATAATTGGTTCGAGACGTAAAACCGCACGACCGCGATAGGTTAACACCATACGCTCGCCAAGTTTTGCTCGCCGTAAAATTTCGTCAGTATGCCGACGTAAATCTAACATGGTTATGGTGCTGTTTGATTTAGCCTTAGTAATATGGATTGGCTACTATCCATTTTCTGCGTAAAATGGATAGTATGATATCCAAATATGTTAATCGATCTATTAGCGATATCAAAGCATCAAACCCATATTATTTGCTACCGGGCATTTTTTAAGCCAACAATAAAAGATATGACTCGCGAGTGTCTATTGGTATATCAGAATATTTTTTGGTACATTCAATAATTTGCTATCGCTATTAGCGTTTATCATGATATAAGCAAATAGTGATGGCACAGCAATTTGTTTTGCGCACCCTTAATCTTACGAAATTACTTAATGAGCATACGGTTTTTTTATTTGGACCACGGCAAACCGGCAAATCAACATATGTACGCGAGCAACTTGGTAAAAAAATCAAGCTAACGTTTAATTTGCTCGACCGTTCGCTATTATTGCGACTGATTACTAATCCAGCAGAGCTTCGCCAAGAGATCGAAGCCCGTAATTTACGAAATGTTATTGTTTGCATTGATGAAATACAGAAATGTCCTGATTTGCTCGACGAAGTACAACTATTAATTGAAGAACGTCATATTCGTTTTTTACTCACAGGCTCCAGTGCCCGCAAACTCAAACGCGCTGGTACGAATCTGCTTGGTGGCAGAGGTCGTGATCGCCGCTTACATCCTTTTACCTACAATGAAGTTAAAAATTATAACTTTAAGTTAGAGCGAGCAATGAATTATGGGCTTATACCAGGTCATTATTTTGCTAGCGATCCAGATGATGCCCTTGAATCATATGTAACACGCTATTTGACTGAAGAGATTGCTGCTGAAGGTATTTCTCGCAATATTTCTGCGTTTGCTCGCTTCTTGCAAGTTGCTGCTACTATAAACACCCAATTAATTAATGCAACGTCGATTAGTAGCGACGCCCAAGTATCACGCCAAACAATTCAGAACTATATACAAATATTGCGCGATACTTTGCTTGGCTACGACTTATTACCTTTTGGCAAAACGGTTAAACGAAAACCTATTGTTACCCCCAAATTTTATTTTTTTGATATGGGGGTGGTACGTACTTTAAGACGTTTGCCGCCTATTACTCCTGCAAATGCAGAGTATGGTGAGTTTTTTGAGCATTTTATTTTTTTAGAGCTACGAGCCTACATTGATTATAACAGCCCAAGAACATTATTGCATTATTGGCGCTCGACCTCAGGTTTTGAGGTTGATTTTATTTATGATGAACGAGTTGCAATCGAAGCAAAAGCAAGTAAACACATTACCGAAAAACATTTAAAGGGGCTACGTGCTTTAGCTGAAGAACATCAACTCAAGCGTTTTATTGTAGTATGCCATGAAACTAGACCACGATTAGTTGACGGCATTTATATTATGCCATGGCGTATGTTTTTAGATGAACTTTGGACGAATAGACTAACCAATGGGTAAATTAGTGTGTATATAAATTATTTTGTAATAATTTTGGCTTAATAACCATATTAGCCATAGATAATAAAGGGGGGGGATAATGAAGACTAGCCAAGTTAAAAACACCACTGATATAATAAAAGATATGAAGTATCTTGATCCAAAACTTGATATTGTTTTCAAGTTATTGATGCAACAAGAAAAATCATTGCTGCAATCAATGATCGAGACAATAGTAAAGCTGCCCGCACCAATCGAATCATTAGAAGTATTAAACCCTGAAATTCCTAAAGCAATCGGTATAGACAAGGGCGTGATTCTTGATGTTCGGGTGAGTTTAGCTAATCGAGCCCGCTTTGACGTTGAGATGCAAAGCCAACTGCCTGACGGTATAAATTCTAGATTTTTATATTATTGGGCCAAAGAATATTGCAGTGAGCTAAGCCGTGGTGATGATTATGTTGATTTATTG